>PWDW01000203.1 GCA_003553225.1 Halanaerobiaceae bacterium | reverse complement strand
GTTGATTATTCTCTGGTTCGAGAACCTTCCTCCGAAAAACTGGATACTGTGAAAAATTTTATAGAGCTTTTATCTTTTTTGGCTGAACCGTATAAAAAAAATTTACTGATAGATCTGCTATCTGATTTTATTGTTCCTTCTTTACTGGAAAATGACAGAAGCAGAAAAAATGATGATTTTGACACTACATTTATGAAAAAAATTATCCAGACTAACTCTCTGGCTTCAGTTTTATATTCTTCTCCCCAGGCTATTGATATTACAGATAATTTAACAAAAAAACAGAGGGAGATCTGGCTCACGGCTCAACAGAAGATAAAACATTGGCTTAAGGCAGCTGTCTCTTTACCACCTGATGAATTAATTCTATTAATTTCAGAACAGCTAAAAATGTCAGAAGAAGAGAGGGCTGTTGCCCAAAACATGGCTCTGCAGGTTAAAAATGAGATATCCGCTCATCCCGACTGGAAACTTTATGAAATTGTTTCTGAGATGTCAGTTATGGAGGAATCATTTCGTAAATTTGCCCGGAAGATTTATTCCCGGCAGGGATATGAACCAGACCCGGGGGTCATCAATATATCCACATATCATCGGGCTAAAGGTCTGGAATGGGATACAGTATATTTATCATTTCTTACTGATGATAATTTTCCTTCTGCTCTTAAGTCTCGTTTTCGGGGTGAGCATTATTATCTGGAAGATGCTTACAGTAATCCCGGGGCTCTGGCCCGGACCCGGCTGGATAATCTTCTGGGGCTGGATTCTGGTAAAAATCCCCGGCAGGATGCAAAAATAGAATATTTTTGTGAGCGGCTGCGGCTGATTTATGTGGGTATTACCCGGGCCCAAAAAAATTTGTTTTTGAGTGCTCATCGGGAAATGATTTATGATAGTGGAAACAGCCGTAAAGTTAAACCGGCCCGTGCCTTTTCTGTGTTAAAGAACTATATTACCAGGGAGAGAAAAAAATATGAAAAAGAGTCTGCCCGATGATTTTTATTTCAGCCAGCATGCACTGAATTTATTTAAACAGTGTCCCTTGAAATTTCGTTTTCGTTATCTAGACGGTTTTTTCTGGCCGGGGAGCTGGGGCCAGACGGCTGAAAGTCAAAAACTTATTGATCAGGGGAAAAAATTTCATAAATTGGCCAATCGTTATTATTCCCGGGGCTGGATACCCGAAAAAACCGGGAAAAATAAGCAGCTTGTAAAATGGTTCAGTCGGTTAACAAATTTTTGTCCCTATCAGGAACAGGGTTCTTATAAACCGGAGTATGAATTAAGACTCAATGTAATGGAACTGAAATTGATGGCAAAATATGATCTGATTTTTATTGACCATTCCCGGTCTCATTTGATTATTTATGACTGGAAGACAGGTAAAAGGCCACCGGAATATAAAAAAATGAGCGGTAATCTTCAAACCAGTGTTTATTTGCTGGTAATGGCCCGGGCAGTAAATGAGTACTTTGTTCAAGCAGGTGATATTACTCTGGACAGCCTGAAACTCTGTTACTGGAATCCCCGTCACCCCAAGAGGGATATTAATATTGACTATGATATGAAAAGGTACAGCAGGGATAAAGAAAAAATTTCAAATTTGATTTCTCAGATAAGAGAATATTCATATGAGGATTTTAAAATAAACAAGAAACAAAAAAAGTGTACTGACTGCCGGTTTCAGGCTGTATGTGGGCCCCGAAAAAACAGTTGACCTTCTATTATTTTGGATTTATAATTAAAGGAAAACTTATTAAATACGAGGGTGGAGCTCTTTGATGTGCTTGATATGCTAATCCTGGCCCAATCAGTTGTACCAAATGCAGGAGCAGCGAAATGTTCTTATCAGCTGCCAGGAGCATATATCAATATTTTTCACCAGTGGAAGTGGGGATGATCCTTACATTCTAAAAGAGGTTAGGGTGGAGAACCATATCTTTAAATATATTATATGGGGAGTGAGATAAATGGTAAAATTGAAGGGTATAACGGGTCTGTTAGTAATGATAATGGTGGCTTATTTTCTTGTTTTTTCCGGTACAGCAGGGGCACTCACTATTGATGACAGCAGCAACCTGGTGCGCATATTTGAGGATATTAATATTGAAGAGGGCCGGATAATCGAGGGCGATCTGGTTGCTATTATGGGAAATATAAATGTTGAAGGTCGAGTACGGGGTGATGTCATATCTGTTCTGGGTGATATTCATTTAAATAATACCATAGAAGGTGATGTGGTATCGGTCGCCGGGCGGATTACGAGAGGTGAAAGGGCGGAAATTATGGGCAGTACAACCCAGGTCCGGCTGGGAGAAATCCGGATTGGCTCATTTTTATCCCGCCAGAGAATAGGAGGTTTATGGCAGCTGTGGGGCACAGGTACGGCTTTTGGTCTTTTTAGGTTAATTGTTTTGTTTGGCCTGGTGCTGCTTGTATTTTCTTTACTGCCCGAAAGAGAAAGAAATATGGCATATGAACTGGAAAAATCACCGGGCAGAATATTAATAATTGGCTTAATAGGTGTTCTGCTGTTTCCCGTATTATTACTTCTAATGGCAATTACCATTATTGGTCTTCCGGTTATTCCACTGTTAATTTTCTTATTTTTCGGTATCAATTTTATTGGATATGTGGCTGTAGTGTATTTTGCAGGTGAAAGAATTGCTGCTGTTGGTAAGAATGGAATGAGTATTTATCTTAGATTATTTTTAGGTGTGCTGGTACTGTGGGTTTTAAATTCTGTTCCTTTATTTGGATGGATATTCTATCTGCTGCTCATGTTTCTGTCCCTGGGAGTGGTGCTGGACACCAAATTTGGTTCCGGCAGCCGGTGGTTTAAAATTGGGCAGGAGAGTACAGAACCTGTTGAGCAAAACAAAAAGAAAAAAATAAAAGGAAACAGTGCAGATAGTGACCGGAACCAAAAAGAGGAACAGCCGGGCACCTCTTCAGCTGAAAAGTCAGATGGGAAAAAAAGAAATTCAGATAAAGAAAATAAATAAAAAAGATAATAGAAACCGGAAGATAAGTAAAAATATATTTCTAAAAACGGTAAATATAAATGGGGACTGATTATAATGCTGTTAAAGTTAATATTGCTATTTTCAATAGTACCTCTGGTAGAGCTGGCCCTGCTGATACAGATTGGACGCCAGGCTGGAGTGATTTTCACCATTGTTCTGGTGGGTATTACAGGTGTTATCGGAGTCTCTCTGGCCCGAAGTCAGGGTTTTAAAACTGTGGGCCGGATCAAAAATAATCTCAACCAGGGTCATCTTCCGGCTGATGATCTGCTGGGAGGTTTATTGATTCTGGGGGGAGCTCTTTTTCTATTAACTCCCGGCTTATTAACAGATATAGCGGGATTTTTACTGGTTATTCCTTATTCCAGAAAGTTTTTTGTGAAAATAGTTAAGAGGAAACTGGGGCACCATATAAAAGATAATTTTCATTCACAATATTTTTCTTTTAGTACAGAAGATTTTAGTGATGATTTTGATTCTCAACAAAATAAAAATGAGCCTGAAGAAGTTGTAGATGTAGATTTTACTGAAATCAATACTGACCGGGAAAACCTGAGTAATAAAGAATAATTATGTTTGGGTAAAACTGACCAAAGACATTGAAAGTTAGAGCTAAATAAGAATTTTAACTGGAGAGATAAAATGGATAAGAGTAATAAAGAACAATTTTTGGTTATAAACCGAAAAGAGATGAAAGCCCGGGGCTGGAACCGGCTGGATTTTATTCTGGTTTCCGGTGATGCTTATGTTGACCATCCTTCCTTTGGAACAGCTATTATAGGCCGGGTGCTGGCTGATGCAGGATATAAAGTGGGGATAATTCCCCAGCCAGACTGGACAGGTACAGAAGATTTCAGGCGGCTGGGGAAACCCCGTTATGCATTTTTGGTTTCGGCCGGGAATATGGATTCCATGGTCAATAAGTACACCGTAAATAAAAACAAACGGCGTGAAGATGCCTATTCACCAGGAGGAAAAACTGATAGGCGGCCCGATAGGGCAGTTATTGTTTACTGTAATCGCATTAAGGAGGTTTATAACAGAAAACCAATAATTATTGGGGGTCTGGAAGCCAGTCTGAGAAGGTTTGCCTATTATGATTACTGGGAGGACAGGGTTAGGCGTTCAATTCTGTTTGACAGCCGGGCTGATCTTCTGGTATATGGAATGGCAGAGCGCCAGATATTAAAAATAGCCCGGAATATGGAATATGGTCTGGAGGTAAATCATATAAGGCATATACCCGGGACCTGTTATATTGCAAATTCAACCGAAGACCTGTATGATTACAAAATGATACCTTCTTTTGCGGAAACTGCTTCCAGCAAAAAAAAGTATGCCCGCTGTTTTTATGAACAGTATCTAGAACAGGATCCTTTTTACGGTCAGACTCTTGTCCAAAAACATAAAGACCGTTTTCTGGTCCAAAATCCACCGGCAGAACCTCTGGACCAAAAGATGATGGATTATGTTTATTCTCTGCCCTATAAACGTGAATACCATCCTGTGTATGAAGAACAGGGGGGTGTACCGGCATTAAGAGAAGTAAAATTTAGCATTACCAGTTCCCGGGGTTGTTTTGGTGACTGTTCCTACTGTTCTCTGGCTTTCCATCAGGGACGGATTGTTTCTTCTCGCAGTAAAGAATCAATTATGGCTGAAGCCCGGGAGATTACATCTAAAGAAGATTTTAAAGGATATATACATGATGTGGGAGGACCTACAGCCAACTTTAGAAAACCGGCCTGTCAAAAGCAGAGATATGAGGGAATCTGCCGTGATAGATCCTGTCTTGGGTTTACCCCCTGCCCCAGCCTGGAGGTTGACCACAGCGAATATCTGGATATTTTACAATCATTAAGAGAGCTTGAAGGGGTAAAGAAAGTTTTTATTCGTTCCGGGCTGCGTTATGATTATATACTGGAAGATGATAGTGATCAGTTTTTTAGAGAATTGTGTGAACATCATGTCAGCGGTCAGCTGAAAGCAGCACCTGAGCATGCTTCCGAACGGGTCTTAAAATTAATGAACCGTCCCTGTATAGAGAAGTTTGAAGAGTTTCGGCAAAAATTTTACCACTATAACCGGGAGATAGGTCAAGAACAGTACATTTTACCTTATTTAATATCCGGTCATCCGGGTAGTAAATTAAAAGATGCGGTAAAGCTGGCTGAATATCTAAGAGATATTGGGCATCATCCGGAACAGGTACAGGATTTTTATCCCACTCCCGGAACAATGTCCACCACTATGTACTATACAGGTCTTAATCCCAGGACCTTACAGGATGTGCATGTACCACAGGGGCATGAAAAAAGAATGCAGCGGGCTCTCCTGCAGTACAAATATTCTCGCAATTATAATCTTGTATATGAAGCTTTAAAAAAAACGGGCCGTGAAGATTTAATTGGTCAGCATCCTAAGGCACTTATTCCGCCCCGAAAAAGTAAAAAGGAATAAAAAGGAGGAAATTTTGTGACCATTTTTTCAGCTGATAAAATAGTGACCGAGAATAAAGTCAAAGAAAATCATGTTCTGATGGTTAAGGACGGTAAAATTACCAGGATTATATCAGATACTGATATAGATAACGGGGAAGAGAAAAAGGACTTTAAGGATAAGATTATCATTCCCGGTTTTATTGATATCCATACCCATGGTGGAGGTGGTTATAGGCCTGAAGGTGGAATTGAGGCCTTAATTAACTGGAGCTTTTTTAAAGCTGATCATGGAGTAACGGGTTTTTTACCTACTACCCCCACTGTTTCCCGATCCAGGATGGATCAGGTAGGCTCCTTTGTGAAAAAGGCCCAAAAAAGAAAAGGAGGCCCCAAAAATATATTGGGCTGGCACCTTGAGGGACCGTTTTTTACAGACAGCAGTAAAATTGGAGCTCAGGACAGTTCATATACCAGAAACAGTTTTACATCTGAGTATCAGGATTTGATAAAAAAATACGGTGATCTCATAAAATACTGCAGTATTGACCCCCGGGTACAGGATGAACAAAAAATTATTTCTTACTGCAGAGATCGGGATATAAAAATGGGAGCCGGACATACGGAGATATCTCACCAGGAGTTTACTGAAAAAAAAGAGTTATATACAGCTGTTATTCATACCTTTAATGGTATGAAGGGCTTACACCATCGGAACCCGGGTCTTGCCTTAACAGCCTGTATGGATGATCAACTGTTTGCGGAAATCATTTGTGATGGGCTTCATGTGATTTTCCCTATGCTGAAACTTTTTTTCAGGCTCAAAAATCTTAAAAAAGCCATTCTGGTTACTGATGCTATGGTAGCTGCCGGACAGCCCCGGGGCAAGGTTACCACCTGGGGAAAAAGAAAAGTAAAAATAGATGATCAGGGCCGGGCTCTTCTGGAAGATGGGACCCTGGCCGGGAGTACTCTGACCATGGACCGGGCTTATCAAAATACTGTAAATAAGCTTAATCTTTCTCTGGTTGAAGCTTCCTGGGCTGCATCTTTGAATCCAGCTGTTATGCTGGGTATCGAAGATAGTAAGGGGAGTATTGCTGTGGGGAAAGACGCTGATTTCTTAGTAGTTGATGAAAACCTGCAGATTCAGGCAACATATCTGCAGGGTGAGAAAATTTCATAAATAATTTTTTTAAAAATGCAGCAAAAAAGTGCTGTAGAGATTTGAATACCGGACAGGTTTGGGAGAGGGCAAATTACTTCTGTTTATCATTTTTATATTTTTGGTATCTTTTTTTACCTTTTGCATATTCTCTTTTTTGTTTTTCAGTTTCCAGTTTTAAACCGGGCACAGCTGTAGGTTTACCTGCCTCATCAAGAGCTACCATGGTAAAATAGGCTGTTAGAGCTACTTCAGGCTGTTCACTGGTTTCCAGATTTTCTACTTCTACCCGGACTCTTACTTCCATGGAGCTGTGACCAACAAATACCAGATGAGCCCGGCAGGTTATCAGATTATCAACAAATACTGGTTTTAAAAACTGCATTTCATCCACCCGGGCGGTTACAACATTATTCCGGCAGTGTTTGCGGGCTACAACATAAGCGGTATTATCCATCTGCTTCATGATCTCTCCTCCATGAACATTTCCTGAAGGGTTGGCCTGTCCGGGCAGCATGATCTGGGACATTACAGTTTTAGAGAATTTTACAGATTTTTTTTTCATGATAAATAGCTGCACTCCTGTAAAATGTATAATTTTTCTAATATATTTTTTATATCTTATTATTATTTTTAATATATTTTTTGATCATTATCATTACCACAGGGGGGAGAATAACGTTTTCTTAACTCTAAGGCAGCATTTTCACGTTCTTCTGTGGTCCAGTCCTCTGTGTAATAAGCTGAAACAGCAATTCCTTTTTCCTGGCTGTGATAAAGCCAGCATTTCATACGCTCATGGGTTTTTATTTTGTTTTTAATCTGGTCTGCTGCCCCCACATCGAGAATTTCCTGTTCATTTTCCTGACAGTGTACGGCATACAGTCCGGGATTATTTTCCAGTTTATGTAATGAACTGTAGGGCCCTTTGAAATAATATTTTCCAAGCATAATACTCATCTTATTCACTCCGAATTATGTGCATTTTTATATATTACTTCTCAAGAATTATTATAATATTTTTTTAATAGAATGTCCAGTAGTTCTCAGATTCATAATCGAAATGGGAATTGAATATTTTCTGTGAAAATGGTAAAATTAACAACACATTATTTTTGAAAAATTCTTTAAATGAACCATTAGAATTCATTTAGCTATTTTAAAAAACTCAAAGGAGGTATTTCAAATGCTGGTTTATGTGGTAGAAGTTAAGGTTAAGGAAGAATGGATTGATCAGTTCAAGACGGCAACGATAAAAAATCATCAGAATACTATTCAGGAACCAGGAAATTATCGTTTTGATGTTCTGCAGAACAAAGAAGAGCCCGGGTGTTTTACTTTATATGAGGTATATGAATCAGAAGAGGCAGTTCAGGCTCATAAAGAGACAGAACATTATCAGGAGTGGAAAGAGACAGTGGAGAAAATGATGGCCGAACCGAGAAAAGGAATCAAACATGATGTAGTGGCCCCCGGGGATGAGTCCCAATGGTAAAAGATTTTGCTTTTGCTCCAACTCCGGATATCAGGTTTGGAGCAGGAAAATTCGAGAAAGTGCCTGAGATTATTTCCCAATATGGAACCAGGATGATACTTATAACCGGCGGCTCTTCACTTGAAAAAACAGGAAATTTAGATCTTTTAAAAAACATACTGAATGATAAGAACATAACTTTTTATCATGAGACAATCACTTCTGAACCTGCCCCGGACAAAATAGATGAGCTGTCTTCTCATTACAGGAATGAGGATATTGAGGTTGTGGCTGCAGTTGGTGGGGGAAGTGTTATTGATACTGGTAAGGCTGTTTCGGCTATGCTGACCTGTAAGGAATCTGTTATGGCCTATCTGGAAGGAGGGGGCGAAGGGAAAGAACATTCCGGTGATAAAATTCCCTTTATAGCTGTACCGACCACCTCAGGTACCGGAAGTGAAGCCACTAAAAATGCGGTTTTGAGCAGGGTGGGCAAAAATGGTTTTAAAAAATCACTGCGTCATGATAATTTTATTCCGGATAAAGCTGTCCTGGACCCCGCTTTAACAATAAGCTGTCCTCCAAAAATTACAGCTGCCAGTGGGATGGATGCTATTTCACAGCTGCTGGGAGCTTATGTTTCGACAGAAGCCTCACCAATGATAGATTCGCTTGTTTTGAAAGCTCTGGAACTGGCGGGAAATTTTTATTATCGTGTCTGTACAGATCTGGCTGATGATCTTACAGCCCGGAAAGCTATGGCCTATACATCTCTGATTTCGGGAATTGCCCTGGCCAATGCCGGTCTGGGAATTGTACACGGTCTGGCCTCACCGGTGGGTGGTTTTTTTGATATACCTCATGGGGTGGTCTGTGGTACACTGCTGCCCGAAGCTGTAAAAATAAATATTAAACTTCTAAGAGAAAAAAAGAATGGGGATTATTACCTCCGCAAATATGCTCTGGCAGGTGCTCTTCTGGAAAACGGCAGCCGTCTGGGGAACCTGAATATTGCCGACAGTGAAATCGATAATTATTGTGAACGTCTGGTTTCTTTACTGGAAAAATGGGTGGAAAAGCTTCCTATATCCCGTCTGGGAGAATATGGAATACAGGAGGAAGATTTGGCTTCAATTGTAGAAAAAACAGGTAATAAAAATAATCCGGTAATTTTAGATCATAATCAGATTGAGAATATTTTGCGAGGGAGACTGTAAAATTAAGCACCAGGGAGGCCGGGAAATGGAATTATTTTTTGATGAAAAAAATCAGCTGGGTGTGAAAAATATAAACAGAACACACACCATAAAAGATTTTCTCACTGCCAATCAAAAATTTCTTCAGCAGCATCCTCTTTCCTGTTTTGAGTGTGAAAATAACTGCTGTCTTTGTGACTGGGATATTGAGCTGGACCATGTGTTTGTCAACCGATATCAAAAAAAAACCGGTCTCCCTAAGTCAGAAATATATAAAAAATATATAAAGCTGAACAGATTAAAAAAACCTGTTTTTGCTGCAGAGACCTGTGAATTTCTTCATAGTAGTGGATTTTGTGAAATATATGCCATAAGACCTTTTATATGCCGGGGTTTTACCTGCTATGATGAAAATGCGAGTTATACTCTGCTGCAGAACATAATATTACGGATCTTAAATAATATTTTGAAGATTCAACTGCTGTCTTTCAAAAAGGAAATTTCTTATTTCAGGGCAGCAGAAAAAATGGGGTTTGATGTTTTCCGGGAAGTTCCTTATGCTAATGTAAATTATGATATAAATATATATCAGCAGATAGATTTATTTTCCAGCTATATAACTGAATATGAGCATAAGAAGTTAAAAAAAATATTGGAATAAAAAAAAGAAGCTGTATGATTTTTCTTTATTTTAGTGTTATAATTATATAAACCTACATTATTTATTTTCAGCATTTATTTTCAGCCAATATTTTTCTTAGATTTTGAAAGGAAAGTGGAGACCAAAATGAAAAGCCTATTACTGGTATATAATCCGGTTTCAGGGAATATTTCTTTTTCTGATTATCTGGATAATTTTATAACCAAATTCCAGCAGGATTATCAAATATTTATTCACAGGACTTTGTCCCGGCCGGCTGGTGAGCTGGCCCGTAAATTCAAATTTATTGCTCGTATATCGGATGAATTCGCAAAAGTTGTGGTGGCTGGAGGTGATGGTTCTCTGCACAGAGTGGTAAATATTATGATGCAGGGAGGTTATGACATTCCTCTGGCAGTTATTCCGGCGGGTACTGTTAATGATTTTGCCTCTTATCTAGGTATGCCGGCTGATTTCGAAAAGTGTTTTGATATCATACTCCAGAATGAATACCGTCCGATTGATGTAGGGCGGGTAAATGACAGGTTTTTTATAAATGTATGTGTAGGTGGTTTGTTTTCCAGTACTCCTCACAGTACAGATTCAGTTTTCAAAAGCACCCTGGGCAAGATGGCTTATTATCTTCAGGGTCTCAGGGAGATTACTTCTTTTAAAACTATAAATATTAAAATAACAACAGATGAGGAAGTTTTCACAGAAGAAATTTATTTATTTTTGATTTTAAACAGTCGGCGAGGAGGCGGGTTTAAAAATATATCGGGCAGAAGTTCACTGGATGACGGCCTATTTGAACTGATAATTGTCAAAGCCGGGAAAGTATATGAAATATTAAAACTGGTTAGTGAATTTTTGCAGGAGAATCATCTGGATAATGAAAATATTATTTATAAACAGAGCAGCAGTTTTTACATTGAGGCCCTGGACCTAAATGAAGAGATGAATATTACTAATCTTGATGGAGAAAGAGGACCATCTTATCCTCTGAAAATACAGGTAATGCCCCGGGCTCTGAAGATGATCGGGAATTATTAATTATACAGCGGGTGATATTTGTGGATTATCTAGCTTATTTTGGTGAATTGTTAAGCAGTATATGGGAGTGGCTGCAGACTGAAGTTCTGGTTCCCACTGCTTTCATTGAACTGGGAGTTATATTTTTAATATATATTATTTCACATTTTATAAAAGGAAAACTTGAAAGTATTGTGCTGCGTGGTTTAAATAAAATAGCTTTTCTTTCTGAAAAACAGAAAAAGAAGATTATGGATCAGGTATTGATCCTTTTGGTTTTTGCTTTTTTTCTGTGGATATATTTAATTCTGGGTGAGGTGCTGCCCCTCCCCAACTTTATAAGCTACATAGGCTCAAATATTATTTTTGCTCTCATAATTTTCAACTTAACCCTTATTCTATTACCCCGGGGTACAGTTGTTCTAAAGGTGATTGTGTTTTTAGTCTGGTCGGTAGCTTTACTGAATATACTTGGTATTTACACCCAGACGATCAATATACTGGAAGAAATACGTTTTAGCAGTGGTAATCTTGATGTTTCTTTAATGGAGATAATAAGAGGGGTTATTTTATTTGGAATACTTCTGTGGATGCAGAGTAATGTAGGATGCCTGCTGCAGAAAAGAATTCAAAGCTCAGATAGCTTTACCCCTTCTATAAAAGTACTGCTTAATAAATTGACCAGAACTGTACTTTATATTATTATCATTTTTATAACATTAAGCAGTTTAGGAGTTGATTTAAGCAGTTTTGCTTTCCTGGGTGGAGCTATTGGTGTGGGACTTGGCTTTGGTCTCCAAAAAATTGTTTCCAATTATATAAGTGGAATTATTATTTTGTTAGATAAATCGGTGAAACCCGGTGACATAATTCAGGTGGGAGAGGTATTTGGACGTATTAAGTCTCAGGAGACCAGATTTGTTTCTCTGGTTACCCGGGCGGGTAAGGAGTATTTGATTCCCAATGAAGATTTTATCACCAATCAGGTAATAAACTGGTCCTACAGTGATGATTTAGTTCGCCTGGAAGCAGAAGTAGGAGTAAGCTATAAGAGTGATATGCAGAAAGTAAGAGAAATTTTACTGCAGGCTGCTAAGGATAAAGATCGAGTTGTGGAATACCCTCCACCGGTTTGTCTGCTGACTAAGTTTGCAAATAATACGGTTAATTTCCAGCTTAGATTCTGGATAAATGATCCGGCTCAGGGGGTAACCAATATTAAAAGTGATATTTTATTTACCATATGGGAGCTCCTAAAAGAAAATGGTATTCAAATTGCTTTTCCCCAGCGGGATATTCATTTCAAATCAGTTTCTCCGGAGATTGTTGATGCTCTAAACCAGTATGCCTCAGATGAAGAACAGGGTGCTAAAAATTTTGTTAATCAAAACAATGTTGGTGATTCAGCTCCCCAGGGAGAAAACAATGAACCGGAAGAGAACTTTGAAGATGTGCTGGATAAAAAAGAGAAAGACAGTGAGAAACCCAAAAAAGATGACCGGCAATAAAGAAGAACATTTTAGATCCAACAGCTGATATATTATACTGTCAAAAAGGCAATTTCCAATCAGCATTTTCAAATATATAATATTTAGTAATGGAGGAGATAATATGGAAAAGGTCAATTTAAATAAAGCTTCGGGGGAGCGGTTAACTGATATAAAAGGAATAGGGCCAGCAAAAGCCAAAAATATAATTAAATACAGAAAAAACAGGGGCAAGTTCAGTAAGGTAGAGGAGTTGAGAAAAGTTACCGGGTTTGGTCAAAAGCTAACAGCTCGCCTAAAAAAATTCCTTTATGTACAGGAGGGGCAGAAGTTTGTTTTTGATCCCCAAAACTATGGATTAAATGAAGAGGAGATTCGGGAAGTCCATCTGGTGGGTGAGATGAATGACTGGGACCCGGCTGATAAGACATATGCTCTAAAAAGAAATAAAGATGGCTGCTGGACTGGGAATTTTGATTTGAGTCAGGGTACAGAGTATAAAATTATGTATGACAGTGAAAACTGGGAGGAGGGCCAGCATATAGGAGATGGCTATGAAAATTTCACTGTGTAACCCGGGGTGAGGATATGTATATTAAAAATATTCAGGTTGAAAATTTTAAAGTCTTTAAAAATACTGATCTTAATTTAAAAAAATATAATATTGTAATTGGGGCTAATGCTTCCGGCAAGTCGAGCCTGGTTGAAATATTTAAATTTTTGTATAATATTGCCAATGAGGGCCTGGCCAATGCGGTGTCAATGGCCGGAGGAATTGAATATCTGCGAAATATTAACCTGGGTTCTTCTGTGCCCCTGAGGTTTTCAGTCACTGTGGGTGGATTTTCCGGTCCCCGCAGACAGGAATTTGCTGCTGGGAATGTTTTTTATCGGCAGGTAAGGGAAATAAAATATAGTTTTAAACTGGATTTTAGCACTTCGGCTGAAGATTACAGTATAACAGATGACCGGCTGGAGATTGAAATGACCCTGCAAAAAAACATTGCCGGGGATAATGATAATAAAAACAATCTGGTCTCCATTACACTGAGCAGAGAGAATGGAAATCCTGTTTTGAATATTGATAAAGAAAATGATTTTTCTGAGGAATTTTTAACCCGGGATATGATTTTACCTTCCTTTTTCTCCGGATATGAAATTGGTCCCCGTCAGTCACTGCTGGAAACTCCAATTGCTTTTGTGATTGAACCTTCTTTGAAAGATATCATTCGTGGTATTTCAGTGTATAATATAAATCCTGCTCTGGCCCGGGAAGTTGTTTCAGCCCATGGTAAAATTGAATTAGAGGAAGATGGCAGCAACTTACCTCTGGTATTAAATCAAATTCTTTCTGTACCCTCAAAAAAAGAAAAGTTTTTAAATATATTAAACGATATTCTGCCCTTTATTGAATCGGTTAATATTGAAGAATATGCCGGGCGTTCGTTACTATTACATTTGAAAGAAAAATATACCCGGGATAAGTTTGTTCCGGCTTCCCTTTTTTCAGATGGTACAGTTTGTATTGCCGCTTTAATAGTTGCCCTTTACTTTGAGAAAGGCTGTATTGCCTTAATAGAGGAGCCGGAAAGGAATATTCATCCTTCTTTGATTTCACGTATTGTGGAAATGATAAAAGAGGTTTCAACCAGACGTCAGATAATTGTTACCACCCATAACCCGGAGCTCTTAAAATATACAGATATAAAAAATTTGTTTTTGGTTCACAGAGGTGAAAAGGGATTTGCCCATATTATGCGTCCGGCTGAAAAAAAAGAGGTTAGTGCCTTTCTAAATCGGGATATGGGTATTGATGAGCTGTATATTCAAAATCTTCTGGAGGTGTAGGGAGATGAACTCCCTGCTGTTTATTATGGTGGAGGGCAATGATGATGAGAGATTTTTCAATAAGGTGATATGTCCCTTACTTGAGGAAGATTATAAAAATATTAAAATATGGCAGCATGCTCAGAAATCAAGAGAGACGGTGGAGAAAATGTTTTTAAGTATGGAAGATTTAGAGGCTGATTATATTTATGTTGAGGACCTTGACCATGAAAAAAATATTGCCGCTAAAAAAACTATTATTTTAAATAAAGTTGATTATATAAATAAAGAAAGGATTGTAATTGTGGTAAAAGAAATTGAATCCTGGTATCTGGCGGGTATTAATCAGGAAGATGCCTCCTTAATGGAGATACCATATATTGAAAACACCGAAAATATATTTAAAGAGGATTTTAACAGTATGGTGCATAAAAGTCAGTATGATTCCCGAATTAACCTGATGCAAAAGCTTTTAAAATGTTTTTCTGTACAGGCTGCTCTTCATAAAAACAGTTCATTTGCCCTGTTTTATGAATATTTTATAGAAGATAAAAGGTGATATTAGTTTTATAATTTTTTTGAAATTACTTTCTGTAATTTTTGCTTAATATTATATCTGAAAGTGGGAGATCAACAGTGGAATTTGATTTGGATCAAAAAATCCCTTTAAATATAAACTGGAAGAGGTTATTATTTCTGACAGCCATACTGCTGGCAATTGTGTTTTTTTTGCGGCTGTTTATTTTTGTTTTAACCCCCTTTTTTCTGGCTTTTCTTATAGCCGTACTGGTTGACCGGCCGGTAAATTTTCTGGCCCAATATATTCCCCGTTTTATTTCTGTACTGTTCACCCTGTCTTTAGTGCTGGTTATTCTTTCAATTCTGATCATATTTATTTTCTCCAGCATTATTTATGAGTTAATTTATTTATCAAGCTTTCTCCCCCAGTACAGGGAACAAATTATACATTATATCAATAGAAGTCTGGAATTTTATCAGGAATTTTTTGAACCAATGCCGGTAGAAGTACTGAATATAATAGATCAGAATCTTATACAGCGAGGAGAGGCAATAATATCAAATACCATATCCAATATTATTGAGGGGACGGTTAGTTTTACAGTAAATATTCCCGGCCTGTTTTTATTTATAATTTTTATGATTATTGCCAGCTTTTTTATCAGCAAGGATAAAGAAAGAATTGCAGCTTATTTGAGCAGCAAAACAAATATTTCTCAAAATCTGCAGTCCAGTATCCTGCATGATGTTTTTAGCTATCTGCGGGTACAATTTTTAATAATGACCAATACTACAATTCTTACAGGTACCACTTTTTATTTATTGAATTTTCATTATGCTATTTTACTGGCCCTTTCCTGTGGTATTCTAGATTTAATTCCTGTGGTGGGACCGGGGGGTATTCTTCTGCCCCTGATAATTTATTATTTTATTTTTGATATTAAGATTGCTCTGATATTTCTTATATTATATTTAATTATTTCCGGAGCCCGGCCGATTCTGGAAAGTAAAATTTTGGGTAATAAAGTTGGGCTCCATCCCCTAGTGCTTCTGCTGGGATTATATGTGGGCTTAACTTTTCTGGGAGTGGAGGGCTTAATTTTGGCTCCCCTTTCAATAATTATTCTGAAAGTGATGTTAAATAATGGTTTAATCCAGTAAATATTACTTCAGCTGCTGCAATTGACATTTTATATTTTTTTATGTTAAAATAATTCAAAATAATTATCTGCTATTATTGAAAATTTTGTTATGATAAAGGGAATTGAAAGCTTTTATAGAAATATATAAATAAGCGGAGAATAGAAATTTTGTGATCTATGAACTAAATAAAAACCTATAATAAATATTAAAAGTAAAGGTCAAAAAATAGAAAAGAGGTGGCTTAATGTCTCTGGATCTCAGGGATTCTTTTTTTTCTCAGGATGATATTTATTTATTTCACCAGGGAAATAACTTTTATAGTTATCAGATGCTGGGAGCACATCTTACCGAAGAAGGGGCTGTGTTCTCCGTTTGGGCCCCCAATGCCCGGGAAGTATCTGTGGTGGGAGATTTCAATGACTGGAAAAACAAAGAGGACTGTATGGAAAGAATTTCTTCTCACGGTATCTGGTCGGTATTTGTTCCTGATGTAAAAGAGGGAGACAATTATAAATACAGAATAATTGGCTATTATGGTCAGAAGCAATATAAAGCTGACCCCTATGGTTTTTATTCAGAAGTCCGCCCTCATACGGCATCCAAAATTTATGATCTAAATAAATATTCCTGGGATGATGAACAGTGGCTAGAAACCCGCCGGGAAAGTGATATACTAAAAGAGCCGATAAATATATATGAGGTACATCTTGGTTCATGGAAGAAAAAAGAAGATGGATCATTTTATAATTATCGTGAAATTGCTCATCAGCTGGCCGAGTATGTAAAACAGATGGGTTATACTCATGTTGAATTAATGCCTATCAATGAGCATCCCTTTGATCGCTCCTGGGGCTATCAGATTACAGGTTATTATTCAGTGACCAGTCGATATGGAGACCCGGATGATTTTAAATATTTTGTTGATTATCTTCACCAGGAGGGTATTGGAATTATCCTGGACTGGGTTCCCGGTCATTTCTGTAAAGATGACCATGGATTGAGAGAATTTGACGGAACACCACTCTATGAATACAGTGATTCGCGCAAGGCTGAGAAAGAAGAATGGGGCACTTTGACCTTTGATTTTAAAAGTAATGAGGTTCAGAGCTTCTTGATATCTAATGCTGTATTCTGGTTTGAAGAATATCATATTGATGGAATAAGAGTTGATGCTGTAGCCAGTATGCTGTATTTGAATTTTGGTCGTGAAGATCAGAATCTTGTAACCAATGAGTATGGAGGTACTGAAAATCTTGAGGCAATTTCTTTTTTAAAAAAGCTCAATAAAACAATTTTCAATTTCTTTTCCGGAGCACTGATGATAGCAGAAGAATCATCCGAATGGCCTCTGGTAACAGCTCCTCCTGAAGATGGGGGGCTGGGTTTTAATTATAAATGGAATATGGGCTGGATGAATGATATGCTTGAATACATGGAGATGGAACCTGTATATCGCAAATGGCATCATAATCTGATTACATTTTCTATGTTTTATGCTTTTTCAGAAAATTTTTTGCTTCCTGTTTCTCATGATGAAGTTGTTTATGGAAAAAAATCACTTTTAAATAAAATGCCGGGTGATTACTGGCAGAAGTTTGCCAATTTTAGAGTTTTTATGGGCTATATGATAACTCACCCCGGGAAAAAGCTTTTATTTATGGGCAGTGAATTTGCCCAGTATGATGAGTGGAAAGATACAGAACAGCTGGACTGGCAGCTTTTAGAATATGAAAAACACTCTCAGGCTCACCATTATATAAAAGAGCTAAATAATTTTTACAGAGAAAATGAGCTTTTATGGAAACATGATCACAATCAGGGTTGTTTTGCCTGGATTGATGCTGATAATAGTGAGCAGAGTGTGGTCAGCTTTTTACGTAAAAAGAGTGAAGGAGAAGAATTTTTACTTGTAGTATGTAATTTTACCCCCGAGTATCATGGTAATTTCAGGATCGGTGTGCCTGTTTTGACAGACTATGATGAGATTTTAAACAGTGATCGGGAAGAATATGGGGGATCAGGAAAAACCAATGATGTTATCAGTGCAGAGCGAAAATCTTTTCATGGACGTCCTTTTAGTATTGAAGTCAGGCTCCCTCCCCTGGCAGTGATTATCATGGAGCCGATATTTGATAGAGAATAAATAATAAAATCATAAGGAGGTACAGTTATGAGTAATGAAATTGTTGCTATGGTTCTTGCCGGAGGACATGGTACAAGGTTGAAGGATCTAACAGATGAGCTGGCCAAACCGGCAGTTCATTACGGAGGTAAGTATAGATTGATAGATTTTCCCTTAAGCAATTGTTCCAATTCCGGGATAGATATAGTGGGTGTTTTAACCCAGTATGAGCCTTTTATACTGAATACTTATGTGGGACACGGCAGCCCCTGGGATCTGGATCGCAGAGATGGTGGAATTTTTGTTCTTCCTCCTTATGTTGATGAGGAAGGGCGCAACTGGTACCGGGGAACAGCCAATGCTATTTATCATAATATAAGATTTATTGATGAATTTGATCCAGAACATGTTTTGATTTTATCTGGAGACCATATTTACAAAATGGATTACAGCAAGATGCTCAAATTTCATAAAGAAAAAGCGGCTGATGCCACAATTTCTGTTATTGAAGTTCCCTGGGAAGAGGCCAGTCGTTTTGGAATCTTAAATACTGATGAAAATTACAAAATAAAGGAGTTTGAAGAAAAACCAGAAGATCCCAGCAGCAATCTGGCTTCAATGGGAATTTACATGTTCAGGTGGGAGCCTTTGAAAAAATATTTGATTAAAGATGAACAAAATGAAGAATCAAGTAATGATTTTGGAAATGATGTATTACCAATGATGATGAAGGATAAAAAACGTCTTTTTGCCTACCCTTTCGAGGGCTACTGGAAGGATGTAGGAACAGTTGAAAGTTTCTGGGAAGCAAATATGGATTTACTTGAGGATGATTCTGAGCTGAACCTTGATGATCCCGGCTGGCATGTTTATTCTCGCAATCCGAATTTACCGCCTCATTTTATCAGTCCTGAGGCAGAAGTAATAAATTCACTGGTTAATGAGGGCTGTGTTGTGGAGGGGAAAATTGAAAACAGTCTCCTGTACTATGGTGTTTCAGTAGGAGAAGGCAGTGAAATTGTTGATTCTGTTATATTACCGGGAGTCAAAATAGGAAAAAATGTCAAAATAAAGAAAGCTGTAATCGGAGAAAAAACCGTGATTCAGGATGGAATTGAAATATCCTGTCAGAATGGAGAAAAAATTGTTCTTATTGGAAATGAAGAAGAAATATCTGTAAATGTTCTGTAACCTTTGCTGTCAAATATGATTATTGTTATATATTGTAATTTTTGGTTATGTTAAAGCCGACTGTTTTTTGTGAGTCCTCTCAAATAGTTTGGGCAGTATTTGATTTTAGTTTGATATATAGTTTTTTCTAAAATATTATAATAATTGAGAGAGGTGATATACAATGGAAAACATGATGGGGATTATAAATGTGGACCGTGAGCAAAATTTTTTAGATGAATTAACTTATTTTCGCTGTGGAGCGGCGGTTCCCTTCCTGGGCAGATATCGTCTGGTTGATTTTATCCTCTCTAATATGGTCAATGCCGGTATTTTTGAGATAGCTCTTTTTGTCCGGAATAAATATCGTTCTCTGTTTGACCACCTCGGCGAAGGAAAAGAATGGAATTTAGACCGAAAAGTTGGAGGCCTTTTTATACTGCCTCCTGACTGGCATGATCCCAGTGATGTTTCGGTGGGGGACCTGCGTCATTTTCATAATAATATCGATTTTTTCCACCGGGGTAGAGCTGAATATGTTCTGCATGCAGGCAGTCAGCATATATGTAATATTAATTTTGAAAAAGCTCTGGATAAACATGTTAGAAATAATGCTGATATAACACTAATATATAAAAATGTTGATGAAATACAGGAAGAACACCAGCCCTGCCACCGGCTGGAAATTGAAAATGATCGGGTTACTGATATATACAGTGGTGGAGATAACAAAAACATTTATATGGATATGTTTATTATTGATAAGGGTCTTTTGATGGATTTGGTAAATTACTGTATTGCCCACCGTAAAGACTATTTTTTCGGTGATGCCATAATGGCCAGAATTAATGATTTTAATGTTCAGGGTTATGAATATAAAGGTTTTCACGGGGTAATAAATTCTATTAGGAGTTATTATAAAAACAGTATGCGGATTTTAAAAAAAGAGAATTATAACTCTCTTTTTCATGAAGATACACTTATATTGACCAAAGTTAAAGATGAGGTTCCCACCAAGTATCATCGAGAATCCAAAGTGATAAATAGTCTGGTAGCCAATGGCTGCAGTATCAAGGGTAAAGTAGAAAACAGTATTGTTTTTCGTCAGGTCGAAATTGAAGAAGGAGTAGAGATTAGTAATTCTATAATTATGCAGAGAGATAAAATCGGTAAAAATGCGGTTTTAAACAATGTTATACTTGATAAAGAAGTTGAAGTTTCCCGGGAAACCACTCTGGTAGGTGGAAAAGAGCAGCCTTTTGTAGCTGCAAAGAGAGCTTCAATTTAATTATATAATTAATTATGTAATATTAACGGTATAATTTATTTTTAAAATAATTTTTGTTTATATGAGGATTGTCTATTTGATTACAATTGTTTGTTTGTATTTATTATATATTTATTTGAAGGAGGATACAGTTTATGGATATACTTTTTGTTGCTTCTGAATGCAGTCCTTTTATCAAAACTGGAGGTCTGGCCGATGTTGTGGGGACTCTGCCGGCAGCCTTAAAACAAAAGGACTTGTCGGTTAGTGTTGTGATCCCAAAATATGAAGATATACCCTGTTCTTTTACTGAAAATACTGAAAAATTAATCCGATATAAAGTGCCTGTGGGGTGGAGAGAGCAGTTCTGTGGAGTGGAAAGGCTGGAATATGAAGGTATTGATTATTATTTTATTGATAATGAGTATTATTTTGGAAGAAATGGTATATATGGTTTTTTTGATGAAGCAGAGAGGTTTGTATTTTTTAACAGAGCGGTTCTGGAAATGTTATTTCATCTGGATTATAAACCTGATATACTTCACTGTCATGACTGGCAGGCTTCTTTGATTAGTTTATTTTTAAATTCCCACTATGCAGATGACCCTTTTTATGATAATATAAAGACAGTGTTTACAATTCATAATCTGGAATATCAGGGTGTTTTCCCGGAAGATGTTCTTTACAATCTTCTTGATCTGGGAGGGAAATATTACCATCCTGAAGAATTAGAGTATTACGGGGATATAAACTTTTTAAAAGGGGCTCTTATTTATTCTGATGTTATAACTACGGTAAGTAAAACGTATGCCCAGGAGATTCAGTCTGATTATGTAGGGCAGGGACTTGCCGGTTTACTCAGGAAAAAATCGGATGATCTTTATGGTATTGTTAATGGGATTGATAATGATTTTTATGATCCGGCTCAGGATGATCATATATTCCAGAAATATGAAAGAAGCCTGTCCGGTCTGGATGATAAAAAAGAAAATAAAATACAGCTGCAAAAAATGTTTGGACTTCCCGTAAGCAAGGATGTTCCTTTAATTGTGATCATTTCCCGGTTAGTGGAGCACAAAGGTTTTGATCTGGTTTTACGCATGCTTGAGGAGCTTACAGAGTTAGATATACAGATGGCAGTTCTGGGCACCGGTGATGAGAAATATGTGCAGGCCTTTAAGGAGGCCAGCTGGAAAAATCCGGATAAGGTTTCTGCACACATTACTTTTAATGAAGATTTGGCCCGAAAGATGTATGCTGCCGGGGATCTGTTTTTAATGCCTTCTTTGCTTGAACCCTGTGGTATTGGACAGCTCATAGCTCTTAGATATCTAACAGTTCCTGTTGTGCGGGCCACAGGTGGGTTAAAAGATACAATTACGGATTTTTATGAAAATCCAGAACAGGGTAATGGTTTTAGTTTTACCAATTTTAATGCTCATGAGATGTTTGATAAAATAAAAAAGGGTCTGGAGTGTTTTCACAGTCCAGAAGCATGGGAACAGATCATAAAAAATATCAGAAGTACTGACTTTAGCTGGGAGCATTCAGCTGAAGAATATAAAGATCTATACAGCGTTATCCTGGAAGATAAAAAATAAATTACTTGTAAGTATAAAATAAGGAAATTTATTTAATACAATTTCATAATAACTTTTAGGAACCTGGTCAAATTAATATTTATTCTTTAAAATATTATTCATTATAACTTTTATCTTATAAATCAAATTAAATTAATAAAGTTTCACTGAAGTTTTAAGGAGGATCCAGTATGTTTGAGACAAAAAATGAATTTAAATATAAGTTTGAGGAAAAGATGAATGCTCTTACCGGTAAATCTTTTGAAGAAGCTACCAATGCTGATGCTTATAGAGTCCTGGGAACAATGGTTAAGGAATATGCAAATAAAAAATGGGCGGAAACAAACAAACAGTACCGTCAGAATAAAGTAAAACAGGCCTATTATTTTTCGATTGAATTTTTGATTGGTAGATTATTAAATAATAATTTATTGAATATGGGTTTATTGAAAGCCTGTGATGAGGCTCTGCAGGAACTAGGTTTTGATCTGGGAGAGCTGGAAAAAGAAGAACCAGAAGCCGGCCTGGGGAACGGTGGACTGGGGCGGCTGGCCGCCTGTTTTTTGGATTCTTTAGCTTCTCTTGAATTACCCGGACATGGATGTGGTATACGCTATAAATATGGACTTTTTAAACAGAAAATTATTGATGGCCACCAGGTAGAACTGCCGGATTACTGGCTGAGTGATGGCTATATATGGGAAATTCGAAGACCAGAAAAAGCCGTTGATGTTCGTTTTGGTGGGTATGTGGAAGCTGTTAAAACTGAAGATGGAGATCTTGAATTTAAACATCGAGACTATGATGTGGTTAAAGCTGTTCCCTATGATGTACCCATTATTGGCTATAACAGTAAAAATGTAAATACACTTCGTCTCTGGAGTGCTGAAATTTCTGAGGATATGTCTGAAAAATATATACAGAGTGAACAGGACCGAAGTAACTTTCTGGAATATAAAAGGTCTGTAGAATCTATTTCTGAGTTTTTGTATCCGGAAGATTACAATTATCAAGGTCGCCTGTTGAGATTAAAACAGCAGTATTTTCTGTGCTCTTCAGGACTTCAAAGTATTTTTCGTACATTTGATAAATATAATCTTCCGTATAATGATTTTCCGATAAAAGTTGCTCTTCATATTAATGACACTCACCCGTCACTTTTGATACCTGAATTGATGAGGATTTTAATGGATGAAAAGGGTATGGGCTGGGATGAAGCATGGTTAATTACTCAAAATACGATTTCCTATACCAATCACACACTTATGCCGGAAGCACTCGAAACCTGGCCGGTGGATATGATGAAAAAACTACTGCCCCGGATCTATATGATAATAGATGAGATAAATGAACGCTTCTGTCAGCAGCTGTGGGATATATATCCGGGAGATCGAGAAAAAATATCCAGTATGGCTATTATTGCAGATGATAGAGTTAGAATGGCTAATCTGGCTATTGTTGGAGGACACAGTGTGAATGGGGTGGCCCGGGTTCATACAAAGATCATAAAAGAGGAACAGATGAATGATTTTTATGAAGTATTCCCGGAAAAATTCAATAATAAAACAAATGGTATTACCCATCGCCGCTGGTTGATGAAATGTAACCCTTCATTATCGGAATTAATTACTGAAACAATAGGGCATGAGTGGAAAGAAAATCCCGAACAAATGGAAAATATTATTAAATTTAAAGCTGATAAAGATTTTCAGGATGAGGTTTATAAAATTAAACAGGAAAATAAAAAACAGCTTGCCGAATATATTTTTGATCAAACCGGGATTAAAGTTAGTACCGAATCCATATTTGATGTTCATGCCAAGAGGCTGCATGGATATAAGCGTCAGCTGATGAATATCCTTCATATTATGCATTTGTATAACAAAGTTAAGAATGGTGAAGATATTGATCTTGTACCCAGGACCTTTATATTTAGTGCTAAAGCAGCAGCCGGGTATTATTTTGCTAAGAGAGTTATTAAATTAATTAATTCTGTAGCCAGGACTGTAAATAATGATAGTGATATAAATGATTTAATTAAAGTAGTCTTTCTTGAGGATTATTCAGTTTCTCTGGCAGAAAGGATAATACCTGCAGCAGATGTGAGTGAACAAATTTCTACTGCCAGTAAAGAGGCTTCGGGAACCGGTAATATGAAATTTATGATGAACGGAGCCCTTACTCTGGGAACCATGGATGGGGCCAATATAGAAATCCATGAACTGGTAGGAGATAATAATATATTTATATTTGGAATGTCTGCAGTTGAAGTACAGAATTATTATAATCATGGGGGTTACTCGGCCCGGAGTTTATATAATAATGACCCTCGCTTAAAAAGAGTACTGGATCAGCTGGTTGAGCCAGGTTTATTCACCAATTCACCTGATGAATTCAGTCATATTTTTCAAACTCTGCTTAATCAGAATGATGAATATTTTGTTCTGAAAGATTTTGACAGTTATGTTAATGCTCATCAGAAAATAAATCAAGGTTACAAGGATCGAAATGAATGGACAGAAAAATGTATAATAAATATTGCTCATTCCGGTAATTTCTCCAGTGATGGAACCATCAAAAAATATGCTGATGAGATATGGAATATAAAACCAATAACCTGGTAACCGATCTGAGGAAAAATGAATTTAAACAGAGGGGGTCTATTATGGAGAATCCAGGAGTTTTAATTATTGATGATGATGAGCATATCTGTAAAATACTGAAGGATTATTTTGAATATGAAAATTTTGATGTAATGACCGCTCTTTCCGGAAAAGAGGGTCTGGAAAAGATTAAAAGTAATCCCCCTGATGTTATTATTCTGGATATTATGCTTCCGGAAATGGATGGCTGGGAGGTTTGCAAAGAACTAAGGCCCCAGAATGATATACCTATTATTATATTAAGTGCCAAAGATGAAGAATCGGATCGGATCTCAGGGCTGGAACTGGGAGCAGATGATTATGTGACCAAACCGTTCAGTCCACGTGAAGTTGTTGTCAGGGCCAAAACGATTCTTAGAAGATTACAGGGTAAAGAGCTGGAGAATAACATTCTGGAATTTGAAGATATAGTTATAAACAAAGAAAAACATGAGGTGCTGGTCCAGGGGGAGCCCGTTGATTTAACACCTAAAGAGTTTGATCTTCTGTGGGTACTTGCCTTTTCATCACAGAGAGTTTTCAGCCGGGATGAACTTTTAAAAAAGGTATGGGGTTATGATTATTTTGGTGATCAGAGAACGGTTGATACCCATATTAAATCTCTGCGCAGTAAGCTAGGAGATCCTGTATCTTCATATATTGAAACTGTCTGGGGCGTAGGTTATAAATTTGAGGTGAATTAAGAGGAATGAATACTTTATTTAGTAAATTTCTGCTGCGCTTTGTTATGATATCTATAATTATTATAATTATTCTTGGTTTTTCTATGATCTATTTTTTCGAAAATTTTTATTTTAATCAAAAAGAAGGAGAAATTATTTCTAACAGCAGAGCGGTAAGTGGTTTTTTATCACAGGCTTTAGTAAGGAATAATATGCAGCAGCTGGAAAACTGGCTGCAGATTCTTTCCGAAATTAACGATGGAGTAGCTATGCTTATTGATGATCAGGGTTATCTACAGCGGAGTTATCCAATAGTTACTGAACAGGGCAGCAGAATTAATTTTCCCCATCGGGAAGAAGTTACCGCCGGAAATGTGATATCCAGCAGAATTGATAGTGCTACTTTTGATCGCCCCATGCTGTTAATTGGGATACCTATAATTCAGACGGAGAGGACATATGGTCTGCTGGTCTTAACTCCAGTGGCCGGGATTAATCAAACTATAAATCAGGTTCAGAGAATGATGCTGTATTCCTCTTTTATTGCTATTTTAATTGGTATGGTCCTGGCATATACCTGGTCTAAAAGTCTGTCCCAGCCTTTAAAGCAGATTAGTAGAGTGGCTCTGCGTTTGAGTAATGGAGAATTTGGAGAGACAGTATCCATAGATGAAAAAAATGAAATTGGGACTCTTGCTCAGAGTATAAATTATATGTCCCGCACCCTAAAAGAAACAATAGAAGATCTTGTTGAAGAAAGGAATAAACTAAAACATATATTGACAGGGATGGATGAAGGGGTTGTAGCCGTTAATAAAGAACAGGAAATTATTCTAATTAATAAATCAGCCTGTAACATGTTTGGTATTGGTGATATAAACATTGAAGGAGAAAAACTACAGGAGCATATAATTCATAAAGAGGTTAGAGAAGTTTTTCAGGACAGCAGTCAGCAGGAAAAAGAAATACAGCGTGAATTGACTCTTGAAAAAAAAGATAAGAGAACAGGAAAAAGTAAGGGTTTTAAAAAAAGAATATTAATTCACTGTACCCCGGTTTTTATAGAAGGTGCTTTTTTTGGGATTGTAGGTTTAATAGAAGATATAAGTGAAAGATGGCGTTTAGAGCAGCTGCAAAAAGATTTTGTGGCTAATGTTTCCCATGAACTAAAAGCTCCCCTTTCTTCAATAAGAGGGGCCGGGGAAGTCCTTATTGAAGATGTGATCCGGCAGCCTGAAAAAAAAGAGGAATATTTAAATATTATTCTTGAAGAGGCAGATAGGCTGGAGGGACTGGTGAATGATATACTTGATCTTTCTGAACTTGAAGGAAAGGGGCCGGCATATAATTCCAAAAAAATAAATGTTGTGCATTTAGTTCATCAGGTAGCCAATACTTTCAGCAAAAAAATCGAAAAAAACAAAAACCAGCTTAAGGTTATTACAGAAGATGAGGATATTTTTGTTGAAGGAGATGAAGACAGGATTAAACAGGTGCTATTTAACCTGCTGGATAATGCTTTCAAATTTACTGAAAATGAGGAGCCTGTCGAGATTGGTATATCACAAACACAGGATCAGGTTAAATTCTGGGTTAAAGATTATGGAATTGGGATTTCAAAAAAAGAACAGGAGAATATCTGGGAAAGATTCTATAAAGTAGAGAAAGCACATACCCCGGCGGACACTGGAAGTGGCCTGGGGCTGGCAATAGTAAAAAAAATTGTGGAACAGTATGATGGGGAAGTTTTTGTACAGAGTGAACCGGGAAAAGGATCTACTTTTGGTTTTTTATTACCGGCAGTGGAATAAGCAAATATTCATTGGGCTGCTGGTCTAAAGTAAAATTAATTCAGGAGGAAAAAGATGACCATAAATACTAATTTTAAAAAGATTTTAGTCCTGGCCTGGAGTGCTGGCTGGTTTATATATACGGTAATGACCATTGAAAATGGTTTCGGAGGTTTACTGGAGAACTGGCCAATGTTAATCCCGGCTCTCATTTTCACAGCAGCCGTCTTACTGGCTTTTTTTAGAGCCCGTCTGGGTGGTTTTATTTTGCTGTTTTTGGGAATATTTTTAACAGCAGGCTACCCTCTGCTGATGGCGGGTTTTAAATCATTTCTTTTTCTGACAGGTGCGATTATTCTTCTTGGTTTTCCCCCATTAATTAGTGGGATATTATTTCTTATACAAAGTGAATAGTAAAAAGTAGATTTTTCAGAAAGGAAGGTTCAAGAATGAGCCCGGAAAAAATAGTACATAATTCATATGATAATTATTATCGCACTCCCTTTGGGGCTATTGAAACTGGAGGGAAGGTTAAATTTCGTCTCAAACTAATACCTGAAGAAAATGAGGAAGTTGTCAGGGTTATATTTCATATCAGGGGAGAAGATAAAGATTTTCAAGAAGAAATGTCAGCCCAAAAACAGAATGACTTTTTAGTTTTTGATTTAACAACATCAGTGCCCGTTATTCCCCAGCTGATGTTTTATTATTTTGAAGTAAATACTTCACAGGGGAAATTTTATTATGGCTGCAGAGAAAAAAACACCGGAGGGGAGGGGGCCTGTTTTCAAAAAATCCCGAATGGATATCCCTTAACCGTATATAACTCTGATTTGAAGACCCCGGACTGGATAAAAGGAGCCAATATATATCAAATTTTTGTTGATAGATTTTTTAATGGCCGGGAAGACAAATGGGTTTTTTGTCCCAAACAAAACAGTCTTATTCATGCTCACTGGGAAAATGATCCTCTTTATATTAAAGATGATCAGGGGGAAATATCCCGCTGGGATTTTTTTGGCGGCAACTTAAAAGGGGTGGAAAAAAAACTTCCCTATCTTGATGACCTGGGCATCGATGTTATATATTTCAATCCTTTATTTAAAGCTCCCAGCAATCATAAATATGATACTGAGGATTATCATAAAATTGATGAAATGTTCGGGGGGGAAGAACATTTTACCAGTTTGATTAATGAAGCCTCAAAATATGATATAAAAATCATTATAGAAGGAGTATTTAATTATACAGGAAAGAATGGTAAATATTTTAATAAAAACGGCAGCTATAATACCAGGGGTGCATTTCAAAGTCGAAAATCTACCTATTTCAGCTGGTACAATTTTTATCACCATCCTCATGAATACGAATGCTGGTGGGGGGATGAAGGGCTGCCCCGGCTAAAAACAGAAGATAAAAGTTTGCAGGAATATATAATTTTTGACAGTGACAGTGTCCTGAAATACTGGCAGAAAAAAGGTATTCGGGGCTGGATGCTGGATTCATGTTCAGCTCTGTCACCGGAGTTTATAGAAAATTTTCATAAAGTTAACCACAGCAGTCAGGAAAATGAAGTTGATAATGTATTGCTGGGAGATATCCCGGCTGAATACGATAATTTGACAGGTCCTTTAGGTTCTATTATCTTAAGGGGAAAACTTGATAGTCTGGTTTCTGACAGATTGAGAAATATTTTGCTTGATTTTTTCAATGAAAAATATGGGGTGAAAAGGTTATATAGCTTACTCCTGGAGATTTATGAAGTATTTCCCGAGGAGATGTTTTTTTCCCTTATACATAGAATTGGAGGACACAATTTAAGCCGTATTTTATCTGAAATCAAACAAAGAAGTGGACAGAATCAAGAAAATAATGCAGTTAAGAAATTAGTACAGCTGATAACCTGTTTTTATACTTTCCCCGGAGCTCCCCTGCTTTATTATGGAGACGAGGCAGGTCTTGAAGGAGCTGAAGATCCTAAAAATCGGGGTACTTTTCCCTGGGGTAATGAAAATGAATATTTACAGGAAAAATATGGTGAACTTCTGGCTCTTAGATCTTATTTTGACATATTTAAAAGTGGGAGCTGGGAGCCTCTGGAAGATGAAGAAGAATTATTTGGTTATACCCGCTGTATTAAAAACAAAAATGATGTTTTTGGGCAGAAAAAGGAAAACAACCAGGCCCTGATCGTCTTTAATCATCAAGAAGAGGATTCTCAAAGTATTTCCGGAGAAGTTGTAAGAGAGAAACTGGATCTGAAGGATTCAGAAAGTGTTTATGATTTTGCCGGTGATGAAGATATATCTGCAGATATTTCGAGGCTGGAACTTGCACCTCTGGAGAGAAAAGTGCTGTTAAAAAATCGCTGGCCGAAAAGATTATTACAAAAAAGGGGAGCTGGAATTTTGCTGCATATAACATCATTACCTTCTAATTCCGGTATAGGAGATATGGGTCAGGAAGCTTTTAAGTTTATTGATTTTTTGTCCCGGGCCGGTCAGGGTTACTGGCAGGGGCTTCCCTTTAATCCTCCAGTTCACGGAGCTTCACCATACCAGTGCCATTCCTCTATGGCCGGTAACCCACTTTTGATCTCTCCACAAAAACTTGTTAGTGAGGGCTGGTTAGCTGAAAAAGATTTAAAAAGTAAGGATTTGTTTAATTCTAAGCTGGTTGATTTTAGCCAGGTTAGAAAGTATAAAGAGAGTCTCTTTTCTAAAGCTTACAAAAAATTTACAGAAACAAAAAATACTGTTTCCAGTTATCGACAATTTATAAATAAAAATGCCGGCTGGCTGAATGATTATTCTCTATATATGGCTCTAAAAAATAAATTTGATGGTCAGTCCTGGACAGAATGGCCTGAAAAATACCGGGACCGCAATGATAAAACCCTGTTCAAATTCAAAAAAGAAGAAGAACAGACAATTCAGTATTACAAATTTAAACAATTTTTATTTTTTAAACAGTGGCAGGATATGTATGAATATGCTCATCAAAAGGATATTCAGATTATAGGGGATTTGCCTATTTTTGTCGCTCATGACAGCAGTGATGTGTGGGCTAATAGAGAACTGTTTAAACTGGATCGGAAAGGTTATCCCCTTTCTGTGGCCGGAGTACCGCCTGATGACTTTAGTGACACAGGTCAGCGCTGGGGGAATCCTCTATATGATTGGGAAAAGATGAAGGAAAATGGTTTTAATTGGTGGCAGAAGCGTTTATCTTTTCTGGAAGACATGGTTGATCTGATTAGAATAGATCATTTTCGGGGATTTGAAGCATACTGGGAGATACCTGCTTCCGAAAAAAATGCAGTTAAAGGGGAGTGGATAGAAGCTCCCGGAGATGAGTTCTTTGAGATTGTCACCGATAAGTATTCAGACCTGGACATAATTGCCGAAGATCTGGGGGTAATTACCCCTGAAGTAAAAGATTTAAAAAACAAGTATAGTTTTCCGGGTATGAAGGTAATGCAGTTTATCAGCAATCCGGAACAGAAAAAGATAAACATTCCCCTCCATCAATGGGAAAATATTTTTTATACGGGAACTCATGACAACAAAACCCTGTGGCAGTGGTATGAAGAATACCATAATAAAAAAAATATCAAAATTGAAGAGAGCCGGGAAAAAATATGCTGGCATTATATTGAAGAGGCCTTTAGATGCTGGGCTCAAACCACAGTTATACCACTGCAGGATTTTTTATGTCTTGGCGGGGAGGCCCGGATGAACGTTCCCGCGACTGTTAAAGATAACTGGAACTGGCGTTTTCAGTGGTCTCAGTTTCCAGATAATCTCGCTGAAAAAATTAGAAACCTGACGAAAAAATATCATAGATAAAATATCATAGAATTAGAAAACAGCAGAGACAATTGCTTATTGTTTTTTAAATTTGCAGCAAAATATTTTAATCATATTTTTTTATGTTATTTTTTGTCAGTTATTTTATATTGCTTCTGCAATAGCTTTTTTAAGATATTCATTTAATATTTTAATATGTGTACCCTTCATACCCAGGGAACGGGATTCAATAACACCAGAGCTTTCCAGTTTCCTCAGGGCATTAACAATTACGGAGCGGGTAATACCTATTTCGTCTGCAATTTTACTTGCGACCAGAGTACCTTCCTCTCCTTCCAGAACTTCAAAAATGTTCTGGATAGCTTCAAGCTCAGAATAGGACAGAGTATCAACTGCTATTTGGACTTCAGTTTTTTTTCTGATTTCTTTTTCCATTTTGTCATGCTCGGAATGCATTATCTCCATACCAATCACAGCGGCCCCATATTCGGCTAAAAAGAGATCATGATTATCAAAATCTTCAGTATAACGGGCAAGAATTAATGTTCCCAGTCGGTCACCACCACCATATATAGGAACTACAGTAGTTATTTTAGTGTCATAAAGGCATTCTTCCTGTTCGAAAAAGATACATTCTTCTTGATCTTTTTCTATATTACGTGTTATTTCCGCTATTTTTAGAAGAGTTTGGTTGTATTCATCAGGAAATCTCCCTTTTTCATATACAATTTTCTCCATTAATTCACAGGAAAAATCTTCAATAAAACTATAGCCCAGTATTTTTCCGGAATCACTGGTTATATATACATTACAGTTTATTGTTTCTTTGAGCACCTCTGCCATTTCTGAAAAATCCACTGCCTTACTTCCCGTTCTTTGAAGCAGCTTATGTATCTTCCTGCTTCTGTCCAGTAGTGTGTTCATTTTTAATATCCTCCTTTAATTTATTTAGATTATTTATTTAGAGTGAGAAAATGCTGGTTATTTATTTTGTATATTTTCTGTACTGCAGGATAAAGTAAAAAACAGAAAAAATATAATGAAAATTCAAACCACCATTATATTTATTATTCTATATATTTTTAAAAAATCCTTCAATAAATTTTATAATTATGAAATAATTATAAGTTTCTTTTATTGAGTTAACTTCATTTTTAGCATACAATACAACTGTAGAAGAGATATAGAATATAAAATATAATATTAATTATTACAGGAGAGGAGTATCAGTTTTGCGTATTTATGCCCTGGGGGATTTGCATTTATCATTTAGACAAAAAACAAATCAAACTGACAGTATGGCTGACGCAAAAAAATATTTATATAAACCTATGAACTGTTTTGGTGAAAAGTGGGAGAAACACCATATAAAAATTTTTAACAGCTGGAATAAAACAGTCAGTGAAAATGATGTAGTATTGATCCCGGGGGATATTTCCTGGGCTATGAATCTGGAAGAGGCAGGTCCTGATTTTCATTTTTTAAAAAAGCTTTCCGGTAAAAAAATTTTAATCAAGGGTAATCATGATTACTGGTGGAACTCCATTAGTCAGGTGAGGCAAAAATTACCTGATGGCTGTAGGGCACTTCAGAATGATAGTATAGTAATAAATGGTACTGCGGTGGCCGGAACCAGAGGATGGGTTGTACCAAATAATAATGAATTTGATGAGCATGATGAAAAAGTTTATAATCGAGAAGTACATAGGCTTAAACTTTCTTTAGATAGTATAAGTAAAAAATATAATAGACTAATTGTTATGTTTCATTATATGCCGGTGAATGAAAATCATGAACGAAATGAAATGATTGATGTTCTTATGGAATATGATGTTAATGATTGTATTTATGGCCATTTGCATGGTGAAAAGGCACATCAGAATCGAATTTCAGGAATAAAGTGGGGGATAAATTTCAAACTGGTAAGTTCAGATTTTTTAAATTTCAAGCCCCAGTTAGTATATAATTACCATGATTGACAGTAATTAAGTTTCATTATTACAATTGTTAATCAAAAACAAAAAATGGTTGACATTAAACCAAAACTGGTACATAATAGATATAAGATTATTAATTTTAACCTTTATTTTTTTGAATAAATATAAAAAAAGAGCCTCCATAAAGAATCTCAATAACTGCTGTTTTTATAAAAGCTTTTTTTGTTAGAATCGGATTATATAATCGAAAATATTTATTATTTAGAAAGGATTTTCTTCAATTATGACCCGTATTAATATAAGACATATGATTTTAGCAGCTTTTTTTGCCTCTTTAACAGCGGTTCTGGCCTATATTAGTATTCCCCTTCCCTTTAGTCCAGTACCGGTGACAGGACAGACGGCGGGAGTTATGCTGGCAGGTTATCTGCTTACAGGGGGCCAGGCCTTATTAAGTCAGATTATATACATATTAATGGGAGTGATCGGAATACCTGTTTTTTCTGGTGCTAGGGCAGGTATTGGTATTTTAGCTGGTCCTTCTGGAGGATTTATCTGGGGCTTTTTACCGGCCGCTTATTTTTTAGGCCGCAAGCTGAGGGGGAATCAGAGTAAATATAAAAAATTTTTTGTTTTGCTGGTCGGAGGTATATTATTAATTTATTTCTTTGGTGCTGTACAGATGATGATTGTTCTTGATTTGGGATTAGGTGAAGTTTTGGTCAGTGGCTTATTACCTTATATACCTGGTGATATATTTAAAATTATTTTTGTTTTAATGGTAGGCAGCAAAATTGAGCGGCACAGAATACTAACCTGAAGATATTTATAATAGTTATTGTATATTTATTATCTGAAGTTTATTTTCATGAAATCGGAAAAATTTGTGTAAGCAGATACTTATTTAATGAGATAGGTGGTATAGCTGTTGATTTTTTAAGGGAATATTTTTTTGAATTGATAGGTGGGGTGTAAAATTATTTATATTTTTATATATGAGATTGACAAAGGGAATTGACAAAAAGCAGGATAATAGATATTCTTATAGAATTAAATTAATAGTTAGTTACTTTAATGATAATATTGCTTAAATTATAGGGAGGTCCAAATGAAAAAAGCAGATATAGTTGACAAAAAGGGATTTATAATTGATATGGACGGGGTTATTTATCATGGCAGCAATTTGCTTCCTGGAGCAATGAAGTTTGTAAACTGGCTGCAGGAGGAGAAGAAAGATTTTTTATTTTTAACCAACAGCAGTGAGCGTTCTCCCAAGGAACTGCAGCAGAAACTCAAAAGATTTAATATTAATGTAAGTCAGGACAATTTTTATACCAGTGCCCTGGCTACAGCCAGTTTTCTTTCCAGTCAGCAGCCGGAAGGCAGTGCCTATGTTATCGGAGAAGCAGGGTTGATAAATGCTCTTTACAATGTTGGTTTTTCAATGGATGAAGTAAATCCGGATTATGTTGTTGTAGGAGATACAAGAACATATAATTATGAAAAAATAGAACATGCTGCCCGGCTGGTTATTGAAGGAGCCAAATTGATAGGAACTAATCCTGATTTAACAGGGCCTTCTGAAGAAGGTATTGTTCCGGCAACTAAAGCTCTTACAGCTCCCATAGAGCTAACCAGTGGTAAAGAAGCTTACTATGTGGGCAAACCCAACCCCCTGATGATGAGAGATGCTATGAAAAAACTGGGTACCAGAAGTGAAGACACGGTTATTATTGGAGATCGAATGGATACGGATATTATAGCCGGTATTGAATCTGAAATTGATACTGTTCTTTTGCTTAGCGGGGTAACAGATGAACAAACAATTAACAACTTTTCTTATCGTCCGGATATCATACTTTCCGGAATAGCGGATGTTGTTGATTGATACTTACAAAGTTATATATTATAAAGTTCTTCAGCCTGTAGAAGATCCAGTTTTTCTTTTTCGAGGATGGAAACAGTTTCAATTAAATTGTCAGTTTTAATTATGGCAAAAGCTTCTTCTCCGTGTGAAAAAGCGTACATATATTCAACACTGATGTCATGTTGTGATAAAATATCCAGTCCTTCTGCTAAAGAACCTGGTTTATTGGGCATATTTAAACAAATGATATCTGTTAGACTAACCGAGAAATTATTTTGTTGCAGCAGGTCTTTTGCTTTTTCCGGTTCTGAAACTACAGTGCGAATAATGCCATATTCACTCGTTTCCGCAATACTTAAAGCCGATAAATTTATATTTTCTTTTGCCAGCAGTTTTGTCATCTCTGAAAGTCGTCCAGAACGATTTTCGAGAAATACTGAAAGCTGTTTAATTATCATGAAAAGTCCTCCTCTTTATTTTAGTTCTCTTCTATCAATTACCCGCTGTGATTTCCCTGTGCTTCTCTTCAGGGTTTGGGGTTCAACAAGTTTAATTTTTGCTGATAATCCAAGAGTATTTTCCAGATTCTTTTTTATTCTGCTTTTTAATTTTTCAAGTTCTTTTATTTCATCAGAAAAGAAATGATTTTTTACTTCAACCTGAACTTCAAGAATATCCAGGTTATTTTCGCGGTCTACAATCAGCTGATAATGAGGTTTGGTTTCACTCATTTTCAGCAGAACACTTTCAATCTGGGAAGGAAATACGTTTACTCCGCGTATTATAAGCATATCATCACTGCGCCCCAGACATTTTTCCATACGCACCAGGGTCCGACCACATGCACATTTATTATAATTTAAATGGGTTAAATCTTTTGTCCTATAGCGCAGAAGTGGTAATCCCTTTTTGGTAATAGTAGAAAATACAAGCTCTCCTTTATCTCCTTCAGTCAGGACTTCTTTTGTTTCCGGATCAATAATTTCTGGCAGAAAGTGGTCTTCATTTATATGAAGCCCCTGCTGCTCATGACATTCACTGGCTACTCCCGGACCAATAATTTCACTTAATCCATAAATATCATAGGCTTTAATTTGCAGCTTTTTTTCTATTTCGCTGCGCATGCTGTCAGTCCAGGGTTCTGCTCCCAGTATACCTATTTCAAGTTCTAAATCAGCAGGATTTATACCTTCTTTTTGAAGAGCCTCGGCCAGATAAAGGGCATAAGAAGGTGTACAGGCAATTGCAGTACTGCCAAAATCTTTTAAAAGCTGTATTTGCTTTGCGGTATTACCACCAGAAACCGGAATAACGGTAGAACCCGCTTTTTCACTGCCATAGTGTATTCCAAGCCCTCCTGTAAATAGGCCATATCCATATGCAATTTGAATAAAATCATCTTTCCCAATAGCCGCACAGTGGAGTGTTCTGGCGACAACTTCAGACCAGGTAGCAATATCTTCTCTGGTATAACCTACAACTGTTGGTTTTCCAGTGGTTCCTGATGAAGCATGGACCCTAATTATTTGACTTAAGGGAACTGCAAAAAGATTATAGGGATAATTATTTCTGAGATCTTCTTTAGTGGTGAAAGGTAATTTCTTTAAATCTGAAAGACCTGTTATATCTGAAGGTTTAATGTTTTTTTTCTGCATTTTTTTTCGATAATAGGGTACATTGTGATAAACTGTGTTTACAGTTTCTTTTAATTTCTTGTTTTGCCATTCTTTCATCTGACTGCGGGGTATGCATTCTTTTTGTTTATTCCATATCATGATTTCACCTGACACCTCACTGTATGTAATAATTAAAATGTATTTTACTGTAATATGATATTGTTTAAATTATAACATAGTTAGCAATAGATAACCATGGTTTGTATTTACAGCTGTTTATTTTTGAGATTTTTATTCAGCTTAATTTTAGATTAAACCTTATAAAAAAAGAAAGGTATTATACACAATTTCTGGAATTCTATATAATAATAACAGTTTAGTCTATTGGTAAGGAGGAGACAGATGGGTGTTTTTAGTGGTACCAAAACCAGTAAACCGGAAAAGTATATTGAGAATTTAAGACTTGAGGGAGAAAAAGTAGAATGTACCTTTAAACTGCATCGCCATTTTATAAGTCTGACCAATAAGAGAGTAATCCTGGTTAAGAAAACACTTTTGGCCCGTGATGTTTCTATTAGAAGCATACCATATCCCAGAATTGACAGTATTGTGATTGAAAAAAACAGAAAATTATTTTCCCTGTCCAGTATTATTAAGATTATCAACAATAATCGGGAATATAAATTTAAAGTTGGTAAGGGGGAAGGGGAGATGGAGCTTTATAACACTCTGGTGCGGCTCGTCTGTGAATATGGGGAGAATAATAAAAAAACAAAAATGGAAGAACCAAAAAATTGAAAATGGAATAAATTTTTGATGTTGATTGATAAAAGTAAAGGAGTGGAATTTTATGTCCGGAAAAATTTTGATTATTGAAGACGAAAAAAAAATAGCCCGTTTTATGGAACTGGAATTAATGCATGAGGGTTATGAGGTTGATTCTTTCCGCAGCGGGGAACAGGGACTGGAAAGTTTTGCAAATAATGATTATGATTTAGTACTGCTTGATATTATGCTGCCCGAAATGAGTGGTATGGAAGTTTGCTCCCGGGTAAGAGAACAATCAGATATTCCCATCATTATGGTAACTGCCAAAGATAGTGTTCCCGAAAAAGTTAAAGGGCTTGATTATGGAGCTGATGATTATGTCACCAAGCCTTTTGATATTGAAGAGCTGCTGGCCCGGATAAGAGCTCAACTTAGACGTTTTGATACTAAAGATAAAGAAGTGTTGAAAATAGATAATCTGGTTATGGAGACAGAACGTCATGTAGTCAAAAGAGATGGAGAAGAAATAGAATTAACCAAAAAAGAATATGACCTTTTAGAATATTTATTAAAAAACCAGGATATAGTTGTTTCCCGGGAACAGCTGCTTAGAGAAGTGTGGGGTTATGATTATACAGGTGAAACCAATATAGTTGATGTATATATTCGTTATTTGAGAAGTAAAATTGATGATCCTTTTGAAAATAAATTAATTCAAACTGTCAGAGGAGTTGGTTATGTTTTAAGGGAGGAATAATATGAAATTTTTCCGCAAACCTAAAAAGATTTCCTGGAAATTAACGCTGGTTTATTCTTCCATGTTTATATTGATTCTTCTGGCCCTGAATTCCAGTGTATACTTTATCTTAAATAATTATATTGAAAGGGAAGTTAAAAATAGTATTAACAGTACTCTGCAGTATGTTCTCCCTCAGCTTCAGCGTTCTCAGCTTTGGAGATCTACTTCCTATGGGGCAGAATTGCTTAGGGAAATTAGTGAAATAGAAGGTAACATTTATTTTAGAATTTTAAACCAGGAAGGCCAGATTATGGCTGAATCAAAAGTGCTCAAAGATGTTGAATTACCAGCTGTAAGTGGCTTTAATACTGTTAGAGAGGGAGACAAAAATTTTATGTACAGCACCACAGAACTTCCCTTTTCCCTGTTCACAAATGGTTATCTGCAGATAGTTAGGGATAAAAAAGTTGAAACAGAATTTATGAAACAGTTATTTAATGTACTGGTATTTACTTCAGTTGTGGGCAGTATTGTAGCTATTATGATAGGGTATACTGTTACCCGAAAAACTTTAAAACCTATAAGCCAGATGATAAAAACCGTTAACAATATAACAGTTTCTGATCTCAGTCAGCGGCTGGAAGAAAAAGAGCCCAGGGATGAATTAACTGAACTGGCTGAAACATTTAATTCCATGCTGGACCGTTTGGAGGAAGCTTTTTACCGTCAACAGCAGTTTGTTTCCGATGCTTCACACGAATTAAGAACCCCCATTTCAGTTATTCAGGGTTATATTGATCTTCTCGATCGGTGGGGTAAAGAAGAAGCCGAGATAAGAGATGAGGCAATTGAAGCTATCAAAAAAGAAGTGACCAATATAAAGTCAATGATGGAGAGTTTGCTTTTTTTAGCCCGGGGAGATAGTGAAGATATTAATGTAAATAGACAGGAGTTTGATTTTAATGAATTAATTTCTGAGATCATTAGAGAAACATCTTTACTGGAAGAAGAACATCACCTCGATGTGGACATTGAAGCTAATCTCCGGTTTTATGGAGATCGAAGATTAATAAAACAGATGATCAGGATTTTTGTTGATAATAGTATAAAATACACCCCTGCCGGAGGGGATATTCTTATTCAGGCTTTTGAAGAAGAGGCCAGTTTTGTAATTAAAATAAAAGATACCGGAGAGGGGATTCCAGAAGAAGAGATTCCCCATATATTTGAACGCTTTTATCGAGTGGACGAATCTCGCTCAGAGAAAAAAGGTACCGGGCTGGGACTGTCAATTGCCAGCTGGATTATTGAGATACATGGTGGAGAAATAGAAGTTGAAAGTACAGTTGGTGAGGGAACTATTATTACAGTTGAATTTTCCGACAATGTTCTAAATAATGCCTAACCCGTGATTTAATTATGAAAATAGAGTCGATTTAATAATTTTTTAAGTGTATTTTTCAAATGCATCTAAAACAAAAATACCAGTTTTTTTCAGCCCGGGAAAACAATATGAGGGCTGTTTTTTTTGGTAAAATTGTTTAAAAGTAAAAAAATGCTTCCTGTGTTTTGATAATTAATTCGAGTGTGGTATAATTTAAGAGAATAATTGAAGGAGGTATTAACAGATGGCTGATATATTTCCCCTTAAGGGTTACAGGTATAATGCTAAAAAAATAGAAAATCTGGGTGAGGTGGTAAGTCCACCTTATGACAAAATCGGAAATGATGAAAAACAAAAATATTTAAGCAAAAACCCCTATAATATTGTTAATATAATACTGGGTCATGGAGAACATACTGCCAAAGAGCATCAAACGGCAGCTGAAAAGTTAGAGAACTGGATACAAAATCAGATTTTAATTCAGGATCTGGAAGCCGGGTTTTATGTATATGAACAGGAATATGAAATTGGGGGTATCAAAAAAAAGCGCATTGGTTTTGCTGGACTTGGAAAAATTGGAGAGGGAGAAACAAGTATAAAAGCTCATGAAGAGACAATGGAAGGTCCTAAAGCCGACAGACTGAATCTCCTGAGAGCAGCTGAGGCCAATTTAGGGCATATTTTTATGATGTATTCCGATGAGAAAAAGATAGTAAGACAGCTGCTGGTAGAAACAAGCAGTCAGGAGCTGCCATTGATTGATATAAAAGATGAACAGGGGAATATACATAAATTATGGTCAATAACAGATGAAAAAAAAATAGATCTTATCCAGGAACAAATGCAGAAAAAGGATTTATATATAGCAGATGGTCATCATAGATATCAGACAGCTCTGAACTTTAAACAGGAATGTGAAAAAAAGGGATATCAGGGAGATTTTGATCGAAGACTTATGACCTTTTTCAATTTTGAAGATCCCGGACTTACTATTCTGGCTACACATAGACTGTTATATGGAATTGAAGACTTTAAAACTGAAGATTTCTTAAAGGGACTATCCGAAAATTTCACAATACAAACATATTCCCGGCCGGAAGAAATGTTTAATGAGCTTGATAATGCCGATCAGGTGAATAATGTTTTTGGGTTTTACAGCAAGGATAGTGAAAAATATCGAGTGATTTCCCTTGCTGAAAATAGTAGAAAAGTAATAATGGACCAGATAAATCACGGACATTCTGAATCCTGGAAGAGTCTGGATGTGGCGGTTTTGCATAAGGCAATACTTGAAAAACATCTCGGTTTTGATAAAAAAGCACTGGCCCAAAAACAGAATATTGATTATGTTCGCGGACGTGAGAATACTTTAAAAAGACTTGATGATAGCTGTTATCAAGCCTGTTTCATCCTGAGGCCCACTCCTGTTTCCATGGTTAAGAAAGTAGCTGACTGTGGAGAAAGAATGCCGCAAAAATCAACAGATTTCTACCCAAAATTATTAACAGGATTGGTTCTCCATAAATTAAATATAAAAAAATAGCCAGAAATCCCTGTCAATACAGAGAAAGGTATTGTTTTTTTGTTTGAGATGTATTATAATTTTAACAAATGGCAAATATATATGAAGCTTGATTTATGTTATAATTAATATAAATAATATTCTGATATAAGTTTTGAATTTTATTTTGTTTTTGGTGTGAAAAACCTTCCTGGTGGTTTTGGGGTAAGGGATTTAATGGCATCCTGGTAAATAATTATATGGAGGTGTGCAGATATGGGCCAGAATCTAAATAGAAGGGTTTTGTGGATTGTATTATTTCTTTTAATAATCACCTTTTCATCTGCCAGGACAGCAGGTTTTTCACCTCCTATAAGAGAATTTATCAGGGGGAACAAGGAGTTAAGTTTTGAATTACATAGGGGACAGAATTTTGTCTTTACCCCGGTCAATGATATTACTGCTGCTATATATGAGGGAGACTCAATTGAAAAAATAAAACTCAAGGCAGGAGTAGAATATAGAGTTGGTAACCAGGAATATAAAAACTCTTCTTTTTTAATTCAAATTTTTGCTTCTGAGGATAGAAATAATATAGAAAGTATTAGGGATGATCTTTTGGATGAAGGTTTTTCCGATTTATCAATTATCAAAGAAGATATTCTGTATAAACTGGTTAAAGGACCATATTTTTCGGAACAAAGGGCAAATCAAGCTGCAGAAAATCTAATTGAACAGGGAAAAGAGGTCTGGATAAGAAGAGATGATTACATAGCAGAAAAGGGAGATATTTTGTTATATGAGAGTCAGGATAATTTCCTGGGATCAGGGGCAAGCATCAATTTTGAAGGACCTATAATAGAAGGTGATTCTCGTTATCCCGGTTTGTTTTCTATAAAACGTGCAGGAAATAATATGAGAATTGTTAATACCCTGGATATTAATAAAATTTTATGTGGAATACTTGAAAATAGAGTAGCCCGGCTTTCTATTTATAATAATCCTGGTTCCTATCAGACGGGTGCCGTCATATATAGAAGTGCTCTTTTAAAAAAAATAGAGGAATCTCAAAAAGATATTTTAGATATTGCTGATTATAAAGGCTGGTCTGAGGACAATAAATTAATAAAAGAGGGGGTGGAATCAACTGAAGCATATGTGATTAAAGAAAAAGATGGATATAAAGATCTGTCAGCCCGGATTTATTCTGTATTGGGTACTGTTCAGGGTAAAGGTTTTTTTGAGGAAGGATTTAATGAAATTTCTTCTGACATAGAAGTTGTTGATCTAAAAGAACCTCGCCCCCATAATGTTATTAATAATGCCCGAGTTGCTTTGGGACTGGACTACAGTCTGATTCAAAGTTATAGCTGGATCGGCCCCCGTTCTTTTACTGTTCTGGAGTTGAATTATAATTTTTCTAATCTGTTTGTGGAGCCGGTTCTGACCGGAAACTCATTATATTCCCGAAAGGCTCTCCAGGATATAGTAACTGAAAAAGGGGCAATTGCCGCTGTGAATGGAGGCTATTTTGATGCCCGGGGTTATCCCCTGGGTCTTATGGTTAAAGGGGGAGAGGTTATAAGTGAACCAATATATAACAGAACGGCTCTGGTTATTACTGAAGATGGTGAGATAATAATAGATCGTCTGGACTGGGAAGGTTTTATAAATGATACTATAGATATAAAAGGAGTTAATAGACCTCCGGGCAGTGATGACCTTATTATATTTAACAGATATTATGATGAAGAAACTCCTGAGATACATAAAGAGGCTCGTTTAATTGTTGTAGAAAATGATACTGTGGCTGAAGTTCATCATGGTATTATTGATTTTAACAATATTATTCCCCAAAATGGTTATGTGATTGCTGCTACAGGTGATTTTATATCTAAAGTTTTTAGTCTCCTGCCGGGGAAGGAAGTTGGGAAGGAATATAATTTTTCAGGTCTGGTAACAGGAGATGAATATGCTGTTGATTCTGCCTTAAGTGCAGGGCCCCGCCTGTTAAAAGAAGGAGAAGTTTTTATCACAGGGCAGGAAGAAAAATTCCAGGATGATATTTTGCAGGGCCGAGCTCCCCGGTCAGCTGTTGGTTTAACAGAGGATAATAAACTTATTTTTGTTACTGTTGATGGAAGGCAGCCGGAATTTAGTATTGGTGTTTCCTTAAAAGAATTGTCAGAGCTGCTAAAAGAACTGGGAGCAGTGGAAGCGATGAATCTTGATGGAGGAGATTCAGCAGGTATGGTAATCAGAAATTTTCTGGTTAATAACCCCCGCTCCCGAAGAGAAGTAGGTAATAGTCTGATAATCACAAGAGAATAATTAGTTTATCTACTTTTATTTTTACAATGATTTATTGTTATTCCTTATAAAAAATAAGAAAAAGATTAAGCGATTTATTAAATAAACTATTTTATAAAATTCCAAGAGGTGAGTATTGTGCTTAAGATCAAAAAAAGTTTTACAGCCGGAATATTTGTTATTTTGATGTTTTTATTTTTAATCCAGACAGCTTCGGCTCTGGAACCCAGTTTTGAAGGTGTACATTATTCCTTCAGCAGTGATGGTGAGGAGATAAAGAATTTAATGATAAATACTCAGTATAATATTGATTATATTAATGATGCAGAACTAAAATTCGTTTATTTATCAGATGAACATCAAATAAATGCGGGTGGAGTGTGGAAAATCAATTTCATACAGGAGAATGAGTATGATCTCAGTCTGGACCTGGTATTGAATACTGATTTTAGTAACCCGGGAAGTACTCTGGGAGCAGGAATGGGACTCGGTTTTGAGAGTCAGCTTCAGGGAGATACTAATTTCTTTGCCCGAAGCAGTTATTTTTTAACAGGTCAGGAAGGTTTAACTGTTGAAGGAGGAATTACACTACCGGTAATATCATCCCATCGCCTGTCTATCAGTTTGGGTAATAACTACTGGCAGCGGTCTGCTCCCCTGTTGAGCATTGGATTTATCATGAAAAGATAAATTCGATTTGATTTTGATTAATTTTTTATAAAATAGCAGGAAGGGAGGTTGTAAGTAAGTAACAGTATTTTTATTTTTATAATAAAGCTGCAGGCAGCAAAAATACTGTAAAAAATAAAATAAAACACAGAATATGCAAAAATTAAAAAAAATATTTAAAAATAGGATAGTTGAAAGAAAATTAAGTTATGGTGATTATAATGTTTTATTTTTTTTGATGATTCTTTTAATAATTTTCACCTTATTAAAGATGGAGGTTTCTCTTCTTGAAATTCTCAGTTTGATTAAATAAAAAATATAGAATAAGTGATTTAATGAGGTGATTTCATGTTAAAAAAGCAGGATAAGGAAAAAATCATTAAAAATGCTCAAAACGGGGATAAAAATGCAGTTGAGTATTTAATTAATGAGAACATGGATATTGTTTATTCTAAAGCCCAGTATTTTTTCATCAAAGGTCTTGATAAAGATGATGTAATACAGGAGGGTATGGTTGGTTTGTTTAAGGCTATTAGGGACTATGATTTTTCCAAACAGGCCTCCTTCAGGGGATTCTGTCAGCTGTGTATCCATAGGCAGTTAATTTCTGCTATAAAAAAGGCCAACCGTCAGAAACACATACCACTTAATAATTCAACTTCACTTAATAAAACACTGGATTATGATAATGAAAAGGGACGAAGTTTTAATGAAATTTTGCCGGATAAAAGTGAAAATCTGGAAGAAAAATTTATCTGCCGGGAGATATTGTCTCTTATTTTTGAAGATATAAAAGAGGAATTGACAGAACTGGAGAGAAAGGTATTTATGCATTATCTGGATAATAAATCATATGAAGAAATTTCTTACCTGATGGATGTAAAGCTAAAGACAGTTGATAATGCCCTGCAGCGGGCAAGAAAAAAGATAGAAGATATCAAGATTAATTATGATATTAAGGATCTGGTGGGTTAGGTTATGGATGTTTTTAAGCTGTTAATGGATATTGTCTTTCCCGAGCCGGAAAGATGTTTGCAGTGTGATTCCCCTCAGAATGTTGTCGAAATAGAGGGTTTATGTCAGGAATGTCTAAAAAAATTTTCTTATGTATTAAATTACTGTGTGAAATGTGGACGTCAAGTTAATTTCTCAGAACGAGATAAGGGGCAAAAAAAATGTAATTTTTGTAAAGCTATTACATATTTTTTTGAGCGGGCCAGAGCTCCTCTTTTTTACAGGGGAGCAGTACAGCAGATAATTGCTGATTTTAAATATCATGGAAAAAAAGAGCTGGCCCGTCCCCTGGGACATTTACTTTCACTTTATTATTCAGAATATTACAAAAAAATGTCGATTGATGTAGTTATGCCGGTTCCCCTGCATAAAGAAAGGGAGAGAGAACGGGGCTTTAATCAGGCCCGTCTGCTCGCAGAAGAAATGTGCAGGCGGCTTTCCTTAAAGCTTTTGGATAATTTATTAATAAGGAAAAAAAACACTCCCCCACTTTATAATTTAAGTTATCGGGAAAGAAAAGAAGCAATAAAAGGTGTATTTTCTTTTAAAAAGGGCAAAAGACAGCTGCAGGGGGTTAATATTCTTCTGGTGGATGATATTTTTACTACTGGCAGTACAGTGAATGAACTGGGAAGATTTTTAACATTAAAAACCGGGGTTAATCATATTTATGTCTATACTCTTTCCACTGCGGACCTGATTGGCTGAGGATGAGAGTGTATTATTTGACAGAAAAAAAACACTATGATATATTATGGGCAATAACATATTTAAAATTAGACTGGAGGAATTTAATATGATTTATACTGGAGAAGTAAAATGGTTTGATTCACAAAAAGGGTATGGATTTATTGAAAGAGAAGATGGAGAAGATGTTTTTGTTCATTTTTCAGCTATTCAGGAAGAAGGTTTTAAAAGTCTTGCTGAAGGAGATGAAGTCGAGTTCGAAATAGTAGAAGGAGACCGCGGCCCTCAGGCTGCAAATGTAGTTAAGGTATAATCCGGGCTTTAATCAGGAAAAATGTTATATCTGAATGTGATATCTGTATAATTTGAAAAAAATAGAGTCCTTACCGCCCTTACCGGTTATTCGGTTAGGGCTTTTGTATAATATGCCGGGCAAAGAAATAAAAGCAGGAGATCAGGTGTTTTTTGTAGAATATATTAAATAAGATTTAACAAATATATTTAAAATTTACTTTATAATTGTTATATTTCATTAAAGTTAATTGAAAGTCAGTTTGAAGAAGGAATTGTTCTTTGAGTTGACTGCAGGAGAACAAATATTTACTCTAATTGATGAGCAGGAAAAGGAAAGGAGTGGTCTTTATGAAAATTATGACCTATGCCAAGAATGTGGAGGTTACTTCTTCGCTGAAAGAGTATGCTGAAAAAAAAGTTCAGAAACTGGAAAAGTATTTTGAAAATGAACCTATTGAGGTTAATATCACTTTTGAAGTTGAAAAAGAAAGGCATATAGTTGAGGTTACCGCCTATGTGGGAGGACTAATTCTTCGCGGTGAAGAAGAAACCGGAGATTTATATGCATCTGTAGATGGGGTTATGGAAAAACTGGAACGCCAGGTTCATAAATATAAAACAAAAATAAATAAAAAGTTAATTGAAAAAGAACAGGAAATACAGGAAGAATACAGAGAAAAAAGAAGAAAAGAAGTTCTTTCCCAAAATGAGGAAGAAGATTTTGAACCAAATATAGTGCGTACCAAAAGATTTGCCGTAAAGCCCATGAATGTTGAAGAAGCAGTTATGCAGATGGATTTGCTGGATCATGACTTTTTTGTTTTTTCAAATGCGGAAACTGAAGAAGTGAATGTAGTATATAAGAGAAAAGATGGAGATTATGGTTTGATTGAGCCCATTTTTTAATCTTTAACAATAATTAATATAATTTGAATTGTTGAGCTGTTCTTCAGAGATATTACTATTTCAGTTTTAAAGTTTACTTAATAAATTAGTATGTTTTGCATATATAGCTGCTGGAAAATTGCTTTTAAAAACTGACCCCGGACCGGGGTCAGTTTTTTATTCAACTGCAGTGAGCCTTGATTTTACTAAATGTATTATAATAAAAGAAAAAGAGCTCAGGCATTCTTCAAAACCGGTCAGGGCAGCTATTAACTAACTGGAAATTATATTAACATTTTTGGGTGGGATAGAAAGAGATAGTTTATCACCTTTTTTATAACTGTCATCCGGGGTTAGATAAATATTTAGATTTTTGTTGGGTGATTTTGTATTACTGCTGGTTTTGATAGAGATTACTGCTTCAACATACTGTCCTTTATATTTTTGGGAAAGTATGGTGCCCTGAATACTGCCCGAGGAGTTTATTTTTATGTCTTCTGGTTTTATTGAAAGATCAACCCTGGTACCCGGTTTTTTGTTATGATCTGTTCTACAGGATAACCTGCCCAGGGGAGTGATAACAGTATTTTTTTCTTTTCCTATGGTTCCCGATAATATATTGGATTGGCCAACAAAAGAAGCAACAAATTTTGTTTTTGGTTTTTCATATATCTGTCTGGGAGTTCCTTTTTGTTCAATTTGCCCCTTATCCATGACTATTACCTTATTGGAAATTGATAGGGCCTCTTTCTGATTGTGGGTTACAAAGACAGCTGTTGTGCCCGATTTATGAATTATATTTGTAATTTCTTTTTGCATTTTACTGCGCAGATTCATATCCAGATTATTAAATGGTTCATCAAGCATTACCAGAAGGGGGTCCTGAATAAGAGCCCGGGCCAGAGCAACCCTCTGCTGTTGACCTCCAGAAAGGTCGGCCGGATTCTGACTGCTTAAACCTGAGAGTCCTACCAGTTTTATAATACTGTTTATTTTATTTTTTTTCTGCTCTTCAGAGATCTTCATGTTCTGGAGAGCAAAAGCAATATTCTGCTGAACATTTAAATGCGGAAATAGGGCAAAATCCTGAAAAACCATACCCACCTCTCTTTTTTCAGGAGGTACCCAGATTTGATTACCGGTGACCTGATTGTTTTTAATATATATTTCACCCTGATCTGGTTTTTCCAGTCCGGCTATTAAACGTAATAGTGTGGTTTTACCACATCCACTGGGCCCCAGAAGAGTTATAATTTCTCCGGATTTGATGGATAAATTTATATTATTTAAGGCAGGGCTTTCACATTCGGGATAGGTTTTTAAAATATTTTTTAGGTTAATAATCATCTCCGGATTCTCCTTTTGGTAATCATGATTCCTGTAATTGGCATTTTTGCTCAGTGTCTTCTTTTCTTTTGAAAATAATGGCCAGTGAAAAAGAAGAGATAATGATTAATATCAGAGCTGGTACAGCGGCCCGGGTGTAAAAAGCTTCAATAGTTGCATTCCAGATCTCAGTTGTTAATGATCGAAATCCGATTGGGCCCAGAAGCATTGTGGCCGGGAGCTCTTTCATTGAAGTAAGAAATACCAGAGCTGCTCCACTCAGGATACCCGGTTTCAAAAGAGGTAAAATTATTTTGTGCAGTATTTGCATTCTGCTAAACCCGATAATCAAACCGGCATCTTCAATATGAGGATTTAACTGCAGCAGAGAGCTCCGCAGAGTTCCCAGAGCCTGAGGTAGAAAAAGAATTACATAGGCAAAAAGAAGCAGGGGTAGTGTTTGATAAAACAAACGGCCATAATTTGCACCAAAAAAGACAAGAGAAAGGGCTACTACAATACCGGGTAGAGCATAACCGGCATAGGCAATGTTTTGTATAAATCCGCTAAATTTACTTTTATAATGGGTAGAAACAAGGGCAATAGGTAGGGCGGAACTGACGGTAAGAATTGCGGCCAGAAAGGACACATAAAAAGAGTTAAAGGCAGCCTCTGGCCTTATTATCAGCTCTTCTCCCTGTCTGAGTCCTCTAAATATCCAGTAAATTATGGTACCTGCTGGCAGTATTAACGAAAAAAGAACAACCAGAGAACAAAATCCTGTTCCCAGCCATTTCCATTTACCAGGGGTAATTTTCATCAAATGACGTTTGGTGCCGGCCCCCACACTGTAATAATGGTTGTTATTCTGGTTTTTCATTTCTAGCGAAACGATAATTAAAGACATCATTACCAGCAGCAGGGCCAGTACCGCAGCATAAATTCTATTGAAAGAGGTCTGATATTCAATATATATTAGTCTGGTAAAAGTATTATACTGCAGCAGAGAGACTGCTGCAAAATCACTGATAGTATACAGAGCTATTAACAGGCCACCGGCTGTTACAGCCGGTTTTAGTTTTGGCAAAGTAACTTTAAAGAAGGTTTTTAGTGGATTTAAGCCCATTGTGCGGGCAGCTTCAATCTGGGACTGATCCATGTTCATAAGCGCGGAACGAACGGTTAATAAAACATAGGGATAACAGAGCAGAGTTAACAGAATCCATGCCCCACCAAAACCGTATATATCGGGAACAAAATTTATATTTAACCACTGCAGCAGCTGGTGGATAAAACCACCTCGACCAAAGGCACTTATAAAAGTAAAACCACCGATCAATGAGGGTATAACCAGAGGTACTATGGTTAAAATTGAAAATAATTTTCGGCCGGGAAAATCTATTCTTACGGTTAACCAGGCTAAAGGAACAGCAATAATAATGGAAGAAATTGTCACTGCTCCACTTAACAATAATGTATTTAACAGGGCCTGTAAGGTCTGCTGCCTTAATAAGAGATTCCAGATAGAAGCATCTGTCTGGAGCAGTCTTATAACCAGATAAATCAGAGGTACTGCCAGAGATAAGGTTATAATTAAAACCGGTGGAATTAAAATGAGCGGAATCCGGGAGGGCCACATATTTTTTATTGAGTGGCCCGTTTTTTGAGCTATCTGATTTACTGTTTTTAAATTCAGTGAAAAGGTATTTTCAGACACTACAGTACCCCCGCCTCTCTAAGTAATTCCAGAGTCCCTTCCAGATCTTCAAGGTCGGTTAGATTTATATCAGGAGCATTAATTTGATCCAGGGGCAGGATCTGGCTGTGCTCAATGCTGACTTCACCGGTTACAGGGTATTCATAGTTTTCCTGTACAAAATATTCCTGTATTTCCGGGGTTAAAAGAAATCCAGCAAGCTGTAGAGCCTCCTGTTCATAAGAAGTGGTATTCAGAATACCGATTCCGGCAATATTTATCATAGCTCCGGCATCATGTTCGGTGTAATGATTATTTAC
>PWDW01000144.1 GCA_003553225.1 Halanaerobiaceae bacterium | reverse complement strand
TCAAATTAAAAACGAATATTCAGGTATATTCAGCTTAAATCAGGACGGAAATAAATGAATCAAAGCTGCAGTTTAAAGTGGCTAAAATAATTATAAAAGGAGTTTGAAGATGAAGATTAAACCTATATCAAAAAATGATTTTTCACAGTTTCAAGCTGGTGCAATGTACTGTTTTGAACATTTATCTGATGAGTGGGTAGAATGGTATAAAAAACATGTTTTCCCCGAGGTTAGGACCCTGGGAGCATTTGTGGATGACAGGTTAGCTTCCTCTTTAACAATAATTCCTTTTGAGATGTACTTCCGGGAAAAAGCTGTTAACATGGGGGGCATTAGTCTGGTATATTCACTGCCCGAATTTAGAAATCGAAGTTTTGTTCGGGATTTGATAGTCCGCTCACTGGAGATTATGAAGGATAATAACCAGAATTTTTCACTGCTGGCTCCTTTTTCTTATCCTTTTTATTATCGATATGGCTGGGCCTGGGGTATTAACTTTAAAAAATATAAAATCCCGCTCTCCAAACTTGAAAATTTCAAAAAAGGTGAGGGTGAATTCAGGCCGATTAAAAAAAGGGACCTGCCCGAGATAAAACTTATTTATGAATATTTTGCACAGAATTTTAATGGACCGGTCAAAAGAACAGAAAAGAATTGGCAGCTGAAATATAGAGGTCAACCAGAACAGAAAAAATACTGGTACTGTTATGAAAATGGTCAGCAGGAGATTGAGGGCTATATCATATTTTCAATGGAACAGGGGAAAATAAAGATAGAAGAATTTTGCTGCACTGACATTGATATAAAAAAATATTTTTTCAACTTTTTATATAAACATCGTGCTCAGTGCAGTGAGCTGGTATGGAGGGCACCGGAAAAGGACTCCACTTTACTGTTATTATCTGAACCGGAGGTTGAATGTTCTTTTCAGCCTGATATGATGGTGCGTATTGTTGACCTCCAGCCGGTTCTAAAAGAATATTTCACTTTGCGCAAAAAGAAAGATGATAACTTTGATCCTGGCTCTTTTGATAGTCTAAAAATAAAAGTTAATGATGAGTGGGCCCCCTGGAATAAGGGATGCTTTGAGGTTGAAAGCGAACAGAACAGGGTTCGGATCTTAAGAAACAATAAACAACCTGACCTTACAGTAAATATAAATGTTCTTTCCCAGCTGCTGTTTGGTTTCATAAATTTTGAACAGGCCCAGATGATGGATTCAGTAAATGTAAAAAAAAGCAGGGTAAAAAAACTGAATAAGCTGTTTTGTAAACACCCCACATTTATTAATGACTTTTTTTAAAAAATTACAATGAGGACATTTGTCCGTTCCTTAACAGTACAAATAGTCCACATTAGCAATCATTATATTTGTCCTCCCCATTTATTTGATACAAAAAGTGTTGTATTGATCAGCGGAGGACAAATATCCTGATAGTAAATTTGGGATATTTGTCTTCAATAGTAATTTAAAAGGAATATTAGTAATCTGATCGAGCTGAAAAGCTAATTAGAAGGTACGTGCTTTTCTGCTGGAAATTGAAAAAACAGGATAGCTCCGGTTTATAAAAAGTAAAAACTAAGAATGAGTGAGTATGAGTGAGATAAGCAAAACTTATAGAGGGAGGATTATTTTATGGCACATAAATTTATCAGAATTCAGGACAGAGACAATGTGGTGGTGGCCCTGGAGGATTTATCAGCCGGAGATCTGCTTCATATAAAGGACAGGGAGGTAAACATAGAGGTAAAAACTGCAGAAGCTGTGCCCCGGGGCCATAAAATTGCTCTGGAGGATATAAATAAGGGTGCTCCGGTTATAAAATACGGTTATCCTATTGGATATGCCCTTAAGCAGATTAAGAAAGGCAGCTGGGTACACACCCATAATCTAGAAACTGCTCTGCGGGGAACCGAAAATTATACATATTCAGGTTCCCGGGAAAACAATGAAATTCTGAACACCGTTAATAGTGAAGAGATACCGGTGTTTGAAGGTTATCATCGTGAAAATGGGGAGTGGGGTATCAGAAATGAAATCTGGATCATTAACACCGTGGGCTGTATAACCCGGATTACTGAGAAAATAGCCAAACTTGCTCAAAAAAAATATAGAACTGAAATTGCATCAGACAGCATAGATGGTATTTTTGATTTTCCTCATCCTCTGGGCTGTTCTCAGCTGGGTGATGATCTGGAAAATACCCAAAAAATTCTGGCCGGGCTGGCCCGTCATCCCAATGCGGGCGGGGTTCTGGTGGCCGGACTGGGCTGTGAAGATAATCAAATTGATGATTTTAAAAAATATCTGGGTGATTATAATCCCCGGAGAATAAAATTTATCAGTTTTCAAAAAGAAAAAGATGAAGTTTCGGCTTCTCTGGACAGGATAGAAGAGCTGGTTGATTATGCGGCTCGATTTTCCCGTCAGGAAACTCCTGTTTCCCATCTGAAAATTGGTTTAAAGTGTGGTGGTTCGGACAGCCTGTCCGGGATCACGGCCAATCCTCTGCTGGGCCGGATTTCTGATAAGTTGATATCATATGGGGGAACTTCAGTACTGGGCGAAGTTCCGGAAATGTTTGGGGCAGAAGAAATCTTACTGAAGCGGGCTGAAAATCGGGAGGTTTTTTTCAAAATAGCAGATTTAATCAATGATTTTAAAGAATTTTTCCTTAACAATGGCCAAAAAATTTCCGAAAACCCCTCTCCCGGTAATATCGAGGGTGGTCTTAGTACTCTGGAAGAAAAATCTCTGGGAAATATTGAAAAAGGAGGAACGGGAATAATCAGAGGTGTGAACGGTTATGGAGAGCCTGTTGATAAAGCCGGGCTGCAGCTTCTGGAAACACCGGGTAATGATCTGGTGAGCACGACTGCTCTATCGGCGGCCGGAGCCCATATGGTGCTGTTTACAACCGGCCGGGGTACACCTTTTGGGGGGCCGGTACCGACCGTAAAAATTGCCACCAATTCCCAGCTGGCCGAACACAAAGAAAACTGGATTGATTTTGATGCCGGACAGCTTGTGAATGCGGGGTCAATGGATGAACTGGGGGCTGATTTTTTTGCTTTACTTATGAAAATAGCCTCCGGAAAACAACAGACCCAGAATGAAATAAATGACTTTCGGGAGATTGCTATTTTTAAAAAAGGAGTTACCCTTTGACATCCTCCCCGTCCGTTCGTTACACTCACGAACAAGGATTCCTAGAAGGAACTTGCGAGGTTGTTTGCTGATTAAACGCCAGTCTATTTCTAGTAGGCGAGTTCACTGAAACTTTCTTTGAAATAAAGCATTGATAGTTTCAGTATTAGGCCATCGAGGCCGTCATGACGGAAACTTGGAGGCTGTGCCATCAGCCCTCCTGAGATATGGATATACCAACTCAGGCACCTGTACTGCTACCATACAGGCAGATAGTTTGTTGCTATCAGCTGTCTGCAATACAGATTATATC
>PWDW01000220.1 GCA_003553225.1 Halanaerobiaceae bacterium | reverse complement strand
TGACTGGAAAAAGGCAAGAAACATTATCAAAGAGGAATTTTATCATCCCGTAGCCCAGTTTTCTCCTTTAAATCTGGGATTTCAGACTATCGGGCTGCTTTATGGAAAAGATTTTGGTGATGCTCTCTGTAAGGCGGTAAACTGTGGCTGGGACACGGACTGTACGGGGGCCACCCTGGGCTCAATTCTGGGCATTATCAAGGGGGGCAGTGGTCTACCGGAAAAATGGCTAACTCCCCTGGGTGAAGAAATCAGCACCAATGTAAAAACAGGGGGTATTAAAAATCTGCAGGCTCCGACAGATATTCAAAAGCTGACCGATCAGGTCTGTGATATGGGAGAACGGGTTCTCAAATACTGGAACAGCGGGCTACAGATTGTAAAAAACGGGGCCCCCGCAGAGATGAAGACCGAGGATTGGCCACATGATTTTATTTCTAAAATAGCAGCAAAAAAGTTTTGGAATTATAATCCGGCGGCCCTTTCATTTACTCCGGGAACTATTGAAGTTGAGCTGGAATACCTGACTAATCCGGCCCTCACACCGGAAAACCCGGCCGAGATTGCCCTGCATATCAGCAATCCTCAGCCGGAAGCCCTAGAAATCACATCTGAGTTTTCCCTGCCCGAAGACTGGACACTGGTATCCGAAGAGACAGAAAATTTTATTCTGCCCTCACGGGCGACCATCAGCCGGGAGTATATGATAAAAACTGACACTTCTGCTCTCCCGCTGACTGATAGAGGATATATTAAAATTCATATTGCGGAACGCCCGGCTTCTTTGAGTATACCTCTGGTTCTGGTGGGAGGTTATCGCTATCTGGTATCACCGGTGTATCAGGACCTGAGCCTGGCCGAGGAGTCAGAGGTAGAGCAGGGAATTTTTCAACAGTTTCCGGAAAACTGGGATGAAGTCTGGAGAACCACCAATGATCTGCAGGCTGAAGAGCTTTTTAACGGTCAGCAGGGCATCATTTATCTGCTTCATTTTGTAAAATCACCGGAAGAAAAAAAGGTTCTTGTGGGTGTCCCCAACAACAATTACATGAAATTCTGGATTAATGGTCGGCTGGAAAAAGAGACGGAAAAAAAGGTTCCTCTGGCTCCCAATGAAGGTGGGGATGGAGCTAACTATAAGACGGTGCAGCTCAGGGCAGGTCTAAACCAGGTTTTAATTAAGCTGAAAAAAAGAGAAAAACCGCTGCAGGCTCATCTGGTGATCTCGGGAATTGATGAAAAACAGCCCATCAACAAGGGCCGGGCTCTGACAGATATCAAAAGAACCGAGCTCCCCCCAAAGCTAAGCTAACAAGAGCTTATGTTGATTGGTGTGCTGCTATTTTAAAAAATAATGCTGTGATATCAGGAGGGGATTAAGATGGAAAGAAGGATTGCCGGTTTAACTCTGGAACTAATTGAGGGTGATATAGCAGCTCAACAGGATATACAGGTGGTAGTCAATGCTGCCAATGCTCAGCTGAAAACTGGTGGGGGTGTGGCCGGGGCTATTCACAGAACTGCCGGTCCGGAGCTGGAAAAAGCCTGTCGACCACTGGCCCCTATCAAACCGGGTGGGGCTGTGATTACGAAAGGTTTTAAACTGCCCAATGATTATGTAATTCATACCCTGGGACCGGTTTATGGGCGGGATAAACCCGAAGATAAGCTGCTGGCTGACTGTTATCGTAATTCTCTGAAGCTGGCTGATGAAGAAAAAATAGAATCGATTGCCTTTCCGGCTATTTCCACCGGTGCTTTTGGCTATCCTAAAGAGGAAGCAGCCCCTATTGCTTTAAGCACTGTTCTGGATACTGCCATAAAGCTAGAAAATGTGACCCGAATCAGATTTGTACTATACTCCAGCCCGGATTATGAGTTACATGAAAATGTTTTAAAAAAGCTGTTACAGGAAGATTGAGGTAAGGTAAAGACAGAAAATGATATAATTGAGTTTTATTAGAGTGTTCGGCAGGGAGGCAGGGAGGTTTTGAGTCAGAAAAAAATAATGCGGGGAGGTTCCATGATGAGTATCAAAAGCAAAAGTATTCTGCTGATTTTGCTGCTGGCCGGTTTTTCTTTGCTGTTAGTTTATGGATGGGGTCCGGTGCTTCAGGGTCAGAATGAAGAGGATCTAACAGAACTTCCCGAGGTTGAGACTGATGAGGGACTGGCAGAGTTAATTTATCAGCGCCGTTCTATTCGCAATTTCACAGATGAACCTCTAACCCAGGAGGATGTGGCCCATCTTCTCTGGTCAGGAGAGGGAATTACCGTAGATGGGGTTAGTGGTCCTACCCGGTCTTCTCCTTCTGCAGGAGCCACTGATCCGCTGGAGGTTTATCTGGTGGCCGGAGAGGTTTCAGGTCTGCCCGCCGGAGTATATCGTTATGATCCGGTAGACCATGATCTGGAGCTAAAACAGGAAGGTGATTACCGAGCCCAGATTACAGATGCGGCTCTGGGGCAGGCCGCGCTGCGTGAGGCCCCGATGGTGGTGATTATAGCTGCTGAGTTGGCCCGAACTACTGCCAGCTATGGTGTTCGGGGAGAGCGGTATGTGTATATTGAAGCCGGTCATGCCGGTCAGAATATCAATTTAATGGCCCACAAAAGAGGGCTGGGTACGGTGCTGATCGGGGCTTTTGATGATCAGGAAGTACAAAATGTTTTGTCTTCCGAACCGGCTGAACCTCTGCTGTTGATTCCTGTGGGTCATGCCGGGTGAACGTTTTTAGTTCTGGAATAAAATATTAAAGATAAGCGGGGTGCAGTTAGTTGTAATAATAGACATAGGGGCAGGATAGTTAGTTTAAAACTTAAAATTTTCTCTTTCCTGCCCGGGGATTATTTTTTACTATGCAAGACTGGACTGAGGTTCTCATTTTTAATCATTAACTCAATTCAAGAACAGGAGGAGAGGGATGAATATTTTGGAAATACTGCAGGAGTTTGCTGCTTTTTTTTCCGGCAAAGCACCGGAAAGTAAAAATTTTATAGTTTTATTTCAGATAACAGACCAGAATGAAAATTACACTGTACAGGTTAAGGAAGGAGCAGTGAACATATCAGAAGAGCGGCCCCAAGGAGAATATTTTATATGTGAGACCACAGCGGAGTGTCTGCAAAAAATATACAGAGGGGAGCTGACAGCTTTCACAGCTTCAGCCAAGGGGCATATCAGTGATTCTGCTCCTCTGGATTGGAAGCTGGACCGATTTGATCCCCGGCAGATGAAAGATGAGATGCATGACCTTTATTTTTTCATCATGCATTTTTTCCACACTTCTGAACCGGAAAAAATCCGGCTGCAGGAAGAGTTTGCCCGGAAAAGTCATGGTGGTTGGGCCGTCCCCCTGTTTTATAATCCCGGCTTTAGGAGTTCCTGGTATGTTTTAAACAAGGGGGAACAGCTCAATGAACCCGGTGCTCATGACCCCTGGGACCAGGGTATAATAGTAATCAAAGGAGCAGGCAGGGCCAAAAT
>PWDW01000221.1 GCA_003553225.1 Halanaerobiaceae bacterium | reverse complement strand
ATTTACCAGACATAACAAATTACTTCCCCACCGACTCCTTCCTGGGTGGCCTGTTTACCGGAAATAATACCTCGTGAAGTAGAAAGTATTGCAATACCAAGTCCACCCAGAACCTGTGGAATATCATCTTTTTTCGTATAAACTCTAAGTCCCGGTTTGCTGATTCTTTTGAGGCCGGAGATTACTTTCTCTTCATTTTCTCCATATTTTAAATACACTCTTATCTTGTTCTGCGGAGAACTCTGCAGCATTTTACAGTCCTTAATAAAGCCCTCTTCCTTCATTACCTGAGCTATATCATGTTTCATATTTGAGGCCGGAATATCTACTTTATCATTTCCAATATTATTGGCATTACGAATTCTTGTAAGCATATCAGCAATTGGATCAGTTGTGTTCATAAGCTACCTCCCTCCTGAAAACTTTTTTACCAGCTGGCTTTTTTTACCCCGGGAATTTCTCCTTTATGAGCCAGTTCCCGGAAACATATTCTGCATAAATCAAATTTTCTCATATATCCTCTGGCCCGACCACAGCGGCTGCACCGGTTGTAATCACGAGTAGAATACTTGGATTCTTTATTTGCTTTTTCAATCAAAGCCTTACGTGCCATATTTAAAATACCTCCTTATAAGTTATTCATGAAAAGGAAAACCCAGCAGCCTCAGTAATTCAAATGCTTCTTCATCATTATCCGCATCAGTCACAATTGTAGCCTGCAGACCGTGAACCTGTTCTGCTTCATCAACACTAACTTCTGGAAAAACAACATGTTCGGAAATTCCCAGACTATAGTTGCCTCTACCATCAAAAGCATCAGGAGATAAACCCCTGAAGTCACGAACCCGGGGTAGTGCAATATAAATTAATTTATATAAGAACTCATACATTTCTTCACCTCTCAGAGTTACCTTAACCCCGATGGGCATACCTTCTCTAATATTAAAGTTGGCAATAGCTCTTTTGGCCCGGGTAACAATCGGTCTTTGACCCGTGATTTTAGCAATACCTTCCACCACTGAATCCATTAAATCAGGATTTTCTTTGGCCTCACCAATACCAACATTTACGGTGACTTTCTTAATCTGGGGAACATCCATTATATTCTCATAATCAAATTTATCCATTAACTGAGGAGTAACCTCATTTTTATAAGTCTCAGCCAGTACAGCCATCTTTTCACACCCCCTTAATTTCATAACACCTATTCACGAATTATTTCATTACATTTTTTACAAACTCTAACTTTAGTACCATCATCCATAAAATCAGCACCAATTCTTGTTTTTTCACCACAGCTGGGGCAGATCAGCTGAACATTGGATACATGAATTGGAGCTTCATTTTCCACAATACCTCCCTGCTGATTCTGTCGGGAGGGCTGGGTATGACGGTGTACAATATTTATACCTTCAACCATTACCCGGTCTTTTTCCCGATCTACATTCAGAACTTCTCCTCTTTTTCCAATATCTTTACCGGCAATTACTTCAACCTCATCACCTTTTTTAATTCTCATATTACTTCCCCCCTTCTTATAGGACCTCTGGGGCCAGAGATATTATTTTCATATAATTTTTACTGCGAAGCTCCCGGGTCACAGGACCAAAAATACGGGTTCCCTGAGGATTACCCACTTCATCAAGAATAACGGCCGAATTTTCATCAAACTTTATATAAGAACCATCATCTCTTTTCTGTGAATTTTTAGTACGAACTACAAGAGCTCTTACAACATCTCCTTTACTAACCATACCATCCGGAATAGCTTCTTTTACAGAAGCAACAATCATATCACCAATCCCGGCATATCTTTTTTTGGAACCACCCAGGACTTTTATACACAACAGCTCTCTTGCTCCTGAATTATCAGCTACCTTTAACCTGGTTTCAGACTGGATCATTGCCAAACCTCCTTTTTAGCATCCTGACTCTATTTTGCTTTTCGTAAAATCTCAACTACCCGCCATCTTTTGGTTTTACTTAGGGGGCGGGTCTCTTCTATTCTTACCTTATCACCTTCACCACATTCATTTTCTTCATCATGGGCTTTGAATTTTTTATGTCTGGTAATTACACGTTTATATAAAGGATGCTGTTTTTTCCGTTCTACAGAAACACTAACCGTTTTATCCATTTTATCACTTACAACAAACCCAATTTCCTCTTTACGGTTCTTTTGCTCTTCGTTCATCATAGACCTCCTTTTCCTTTACTGCTGGTTTATTCCCAGTTTGCGTTCATGAAGAATTGTTTTTATACGGGCAATAATGCGTCTTACTTCCCGAATACGCACCGGGTTATCAAGTTCAGCTGTAGCATTTTGAAAGCGAAGATTAAATAATTCTTCTTTGAATTCCCGGTGTTTTTGTTCCAGTTCCTGATCCGTCATTTCTCTTAATTCATCAGCTTTCATTTACATCACCATCCATTTCATCTCTCTTAACAAATTTACATTTAATGGGCAGTTTGTGTTCTGCAAGCCGCATTGATTCCCGGGCAATTTCTTCAGAAACACCGGCCAGTTGATATATTATTCTTCCGGGTTTGACCACTGCCACCCACTTTTCGGGCTCTCCTTTGCCGCTGCCCATTCGGGTTTCAGCGGGTTTTGCCGTTACTGGCTTATCAGGAAACACTTTTACCCAAACTTTTCCCCCTCTTTTTATATATCTGGTCAAAGCAATACGTCCGGCTTCAATCTGGCGGCTTTCAAGCCAGACCGGCTCCAGAGCCCGTAATCCATATTCACCAAAGGTAACTTCAGTACCTTTTACCGCTTTTCCTTTAAGCCGACCACGCATCTGCTTACGATGTTTAACTCTTTTGGGAACTAACATTTTGGCCCTCCTTTCTTTCCTGAAAATTATTCTTCATCTTCATCATCGACATCAGGTAATATTTCTCCTTTATTAATCCATACTTTTACTCCGATTAATCCATAGGTGGTATCTGCTTCTGCAAAACCATAATCGATATCTGCCCTCAGAGTATGCAGAGGAACACTACCTTCACTGTATCCTTCTGTCCGAGCCATATCTGCGCCTCCAAGACGGCCACTGCTTTTTACTCTAAAACCTTCAGCACCCATCCTCATGGCTCTATTCATGGCCTGTTTCATAGCTCTTCTAAAAGAAACTCTCTGCAGCAGCTGTTCAGCAATATTCTCAGCTACCAGCTGAGCATCAAGTTCGGGATCTTTTACCTCAACCACATTTATCTGAACATTACGATCAGTCATCTCCTCTATTTCAGCCCGCAGGGCATCTACCTCTGAGCCCCCTCTACCAATTACCATACCGGGTCTCGCAGTATGAATATCAAGTTTTAAACGATTGGCAGCTCTTTTGATAACAATTCTGGAGATACCAGCTTCCATCATCTTACTTTTTATATGCTTTCTTATTTCCATGTCTTCTTTCAGATAATCAGAAAATTCATCTTTATCAGCATACCATTTTGCATCCCAGTCCTTGATTACACCAACACGAAGTCCGTGGGGATTTACCTTTTGGCCCAAAATTTATCCCTCCTTTTCATCTT
>PWDW01000176.1 GCA_003553225.1 Halanaerobiaceae bacterium | reverse complement strand
GGGGTCAGCCGGTATATAGCTGAAGATAAGATTAATATTTCCGAGGGGAGACCGCTCTGGGCTAAGCTCAACTGGAAAGTTTTGTTTTTCTTCTGCGCAGTGATATTAATCTTCCTATTGATTTTTGGGCTACTGGACATCTACGGTTTGAGTGATTACTATTTGCTGGCAGCCCCCGTCCCGGGACTTTTTTCCCTGGGTATAGCTTATTTATTGTTTAGTTTTGATCCGCCCCTACTGTTTGAATCAAAATTTCAATGGGTGAAAAGCAAAAAAGAAAATAAAGTCTATTTTATCGGGGGGATAATTCTTGTGGTAACAGGTTTTCTTTCTCTGAGTTCTATTTTCCTTTCTCATTATTTTCCCCGCTATTATGCCAGTATCAGCGGATTCATAACCGCCGAGACAGGGGAGGAAGTATGTCCTTTTGCCTGCAGTTTCCCGGAAGATACCGAATGCTACAAGAAAATAAACGGCGATGTTGTCTACCGGGACAGAACCGGCAGCCTCTGGACAGCAACGATAACCTCCGAAGGAGAAAAATCAAACTGGGGTTGTGGCGGACAAAATATCGCCGGAGCACGTTCTGATACCGACGGACAGAGGAATACCACTGCTATTGTTGAATACCACAACGATAGCGGTAACTTTAAAGGGAATAACTACTACACATACGACGGTGACTATGCAGACATAGGGTGTGCCAGTGGTAACGATGGAACTGTAGCCGCCAGGTTATGTGCCGATTTAGACTACGCTGGCGAGGATAACTGGTATCTGCCTGCGATAAAAGAATTAAGAGAAGATTTTGGGAACTCGGCCTGTAGTTGTGTTGGGTGGTACAGAGCGTGGGATTCGGGCGCTCGTGGTGAAAACTGTGATTTAAGCGAGCATTGTGGTGGTTGGGATCCTGACGCCGGACTGCTTCATAAATACTGGTCTTCGACAGATTCAGATCAACATCCCGCGGCCAGGAGTGTTAGCTTCCGGACGGGGTCCGTCTCAGGCTTTGGATCAGGTGGTTTCTGGTATTGCCCAAAAGCTGGTCCCATTCAAGTGCGTTGCCGTCTCGGGGACTGACATCCACTCTATCTATACCTTATATTCGCAATTCCGGATATACGACATATATTCGCGCTATACAAGGCTGTTGATGGGAGTATATGACGATTTTGTTCAAAAGGGAACGGAGTGGTTATTTGTCATTTCTCAGCTTCGGTTATTAGCTGATCAAAAAAATAAAAGACAGCTTCAGCCCATTCGAGCTATTGCCAGGCAGTTTCACCGAAATCATTCATGCCGGCTGAATTGAATTGTCAAAGTCCTGATAGAACGACGTAAATCCAGCCAGATATATCTTGAATACCCAGTTTGAAGGAACTATAATCGAGTTACAGTGAATTTATTGAAAAGTAATTTCTTATATGGTTATGGTTGAATTTGACATGAATCGTGTAAAACCCCTTAAATTCAGGGAGGATAGGACCAATGTATTTTTCTGACGTTAGCAAGTATTTTTTGACAGCCACTTTAATATTACTGCTGTTTAGTTGTGGGGCTAATAATAAAGAACCGGAAGCGGGAGAAGAAATTTTATTAACAGAAGAAGGTTATGAAAAGTTAGAAGAAGCGATAGCTGATTTTAATGAGGCAAAGGAATCAGGGAATGATGAGGCTGAAATATACCCGGAAGCGGGAGAAAAACTATTATATGAAGGCATACAGGAGATGGAAGCTGGAGAGTATGAAAAAGCTATAGCTGATTTTAATAAAGCAATTGAACTAGGGTATGATGAGGTTGAAGTATACTCTAGTCGAGGAACAGTCAAATTATTTCAAGGGAAAAATGAAGAAGCTATAGAGGATTTCAATAAGGCAATAGAGATCGATCCAGAGTATGCTGGTGCGTATTTGAATCGTGGGGTAGTGAAAGCAAGATTAGGGAATCATGAAGCAGCTATTTCTGATTTAAAGGAAGCCCTTAAAAGAACTCCTGCCCAATCGCCTCAAAAAAGGAGAATTAAGAATGAAATACAGAGAATAGAGGAAACAAAACAGTAACATGTGAGAACATAATCCGGAGAGTTAATTTTATTCGTCCAGGGATAAAATCAACACAAAAATTTATTATCTATCCAAAAAATATCGCACGATGCTCTTTGGCAGAGCCGAAGAACCGTTGCGGCCAGGATTATCAATATATAAACTGCCTTTGTGTGCCAGTTTTCTTATTCTTTCTTTCCGATAATGTCCGGGGGGAGACGACATGATTTTCAAGCAGGCAGGGGGAATTTCTGAAGAAATAGCTGTAAATGCCTGAAGAAATTTCTATTTACTTATGGATAATTGCATGTAGTCTAATTACTACCTAATTATCGAAAATTTTTATCTCTTATGTAGTTAAGCTGGATGTGAATTTTTTAAAGAAGGAGGAAGAAACTGTATATGACCTGGTTTTCAGCTATTTTGTTATTTTTGGGAGTCGTGTTTATTTTTCTGTATCTAATTAGATTTGATATGCCGGGGAAAAGCTGGGAATCTTACGCCCGGCAAAGAAATTTTTCTTATCAGTATAAATATGGCGGTATGTTAACCAATTCGCCCTGGATAAAAGGAGAATCTGGTGGTTTTAAATTCAAACTTGATATAAAGAAAAGAATGAAATCTCAATATCATCTCAGTTATTTCACACGTTTTGTTTTCAATGTGCACTTTAGAACTGATTTTTCAATGGTCGTTATTGATGATGATATTTTCACAAAAACAGCCCGTCGGGTTGGCCTGGTTGAAGATGTCAAGACTGGAAACAGTAATTTTGACTCAAGATTTCGTGTAAAAACATCCATTCCGGAGAAATGTCGCGAGATTTTGAGTGATGATATTCAATTTGAATTACTGGGGGCTGATGATTTAGAATTAAGTTGTGAAGAAGACAGACTTTCCCTTTTAACCCCCGGGGTTATTCAAGATCCGGTGACTCTGGATAATTTTTTACGAATAGGAGGAAAATTTTGCGGATGCCTACAAACCATAGCTGCCCCTCCATCTTCAGCACCACCACCACCGCCAACGTAGCCGCCCATAGCGCAAAATCCCAAAAATAGCTCCCAAAACCCACCCCAAACCCGCACAATTGTACGATTGTACAATTGTACAAACGTGCAAATCGAATATGTAATAAATACAGGATATTTCCTTCGGATTAATTATATGTCCTCTCTTATTAAAGGCTTAAATTTCGGCGGAGATTGCCAAAGGCCCAAATAAATATCAGAGGGAGTAAAAATCCAGGGCGCCGGTGTTTAAATCAAGTAGGGCGCAGGATTTTTGAGGGGATTTTGCCGCCCCCGGGTTTATCATCCGCACACCGTCGATGTGTTCATCGCGGCGTTCGTGGGTGTGACCGTGAATGATGCAGTCAAGGTCATCTCTTCGGAGCTGGCGCAGTGCGGAATCGAGGTGGCCGTGGGTTATACCCAGCCGGCTGTCATTGATCTTTATTTGCCCGGCCATTTTGTTAACGGTCAGGTTATAGATATTGGTCAG
>PWDW01000204.1 GCA_003553225.1 Halanaerobiaceae bacterium | reverse complement strand
GAATATATATAAACCGGAACCTGAATGGACAGAAAAGAAGCTTAAAAAATTAAAAGCTCTGGTGAAAATGGGGGAGACTGATCCGGAGATAGCAGAATACTATGGCCCCTTAATTAATGAAAGAGAGGTTAGAAACAAACGTCAGGAACTGGGTCTGAAAAAGAACAGAAAATAACCTCTTAGTTTTCGGAAAAGTTTCTTTTTAAAACACCCATTTTACCAGCTATACACGAAAAATAAAATAAAAATTATGTCGGTCCACGGGTCTGATAGACATTCTAACCCGTGGATTTTGATTTTTTTATTTTATTTGTATATCAGGCATGATATAATAAAATAAATAGCATGTTTAATAGAAGGGGGAATTTCTGTGAGAGCAGTCCTGCAGAGGGTTAAAGGCTGTAAAGTAGAAGTTGAGGAACAAAAAGTAGGACAGATTGATGAAGGATTACTGGTGTTTCTGGGTATTGGTGAAGATGATACTCTGGAAGATATTGAGTATCTTGCTGATAAAATTATAAATCTGAGAATATTTGCAGACAAAAATGGAGATATGAATCTTTCGGTACAGGATATAGAGCAGGATATAATGGTGGTTCCCCAGTTTACACTGTATGGAGACTGCCGCCAGGGAAGGAGACCTTCCTTTGGCAGTGCGGCCAGCCCGGAACGGGCTGAACAGCTTTATGATAAGTTTGTAGCTGAAATCAAGAAGTCAAAACTAAAAATAGAGACCGGAAAGTTTCAGGCCAAAATGGAAGTAGAACTTATTAATGATGGCCCGGTGACCCTGATTCTGGACAGCAGCCGGGATTTTTAATTATGAAAAGGAAGTTGAGAATATAAAGCAGAGAATGGTGAGGTTGGGTTTCTTTATCAGGAGCAAAAAGTTTATTATTTCTGGAGGAGGTTTTAGTATGAATGACCGAGAATTTAAATTATCAGAAATCAACTGGCTGTTTTTAATTACACTTATATTTGTAATTGTTTTTTCAGCTTCTTCTTTTAGGGCTGATAGTGCTGAAATACCTGATTACAGGGCAGCAATTGCTGAGTATTATATGGGCAATTATCAGCAGGCTTCCAAGATGCTGGCCGGATATGGAGAGAATGATATTAAAGAACACCAGGATTTTCTGGCAGTAAAATATCTAATAAAAGCTGAAATTAAGCTGTATAATGTCCGCAGAAGTACAGAATTAATTGATTTTTTACAAGAAGAGGGCTACACTGTGGGTGAACTTTACTGGAAGCTGGGAACACTTTATTTAAATAAAGATGGTCATTTTGCCATGGCCATGTATAAAGAAGCCCGGGATATGTTTGAGAAAGCAAGGGACCAGGGCTTTTATGGTCTACCTCAGAAACGAGATTTGAGTCGGGCGTATATGGGTATAAATGATTATACCCGGGCTGTTGAAATCAGGGAAGAAGTTATTACAGCTGATCCCCGGGCAGAAGATTATGCTTTTTTGGGCAGGGGCTATAAGCAGCTGGCTGAACTGGATAAGGCGGTTCAATTTTATGAAGAGTTAATTGAACTTGATCCGGATAGAGATGGGGTTTATCTGGATCTGGGAGATATATATCGCAGCCAAAATAGGCTGGAGAGAGCAGTTGAAAGCTATCAGCGGGGTCTGGATAAAAATCCTGAGCAGATAGGATTGAGGAAGGCTCTGGCAGAAACCAGATTTGAGCGGGAAGAATATAAAGATGCCGAATTTTTATTTTCCAAAATAGCAGAGTCTCACCCCCACCTTTATGAAGTTCATCACTATCTGGGCCGAATATATGAAAAACAGGAAAACTGGAACCTTGCCTTTTCCAGCTATCGGGAGGCTGTTAGATACAATAAAGAATATGTGACCGGATATATTTCTCTGGGGAGTTTGCATTTTGACAGAGGTAATTATGAACAGGCTGCAGACAATTTCCAGCAGGCAATAGCTCAGAATCCGGATCATTATGAGGGATATTATCATCTGGCCCGGGCCTATTTTGCCCTGGAAAGATATGAATCAGCTCTAGAGGAGGTACAGAAAGCGGTCAGCAGAAATACTGAATTTGAACCGGCCCTGGAACTGAGATCAATGCTGAATGAGCTTATGGAGTCAGAAACTAATGGCTAAAAAGTATATAATCTATGTTTGCTGGTCAATGATGTCTGTACTGGCGATGAGTATGACCGTGATTAGCCCTCTGCTGCTGGAGATTTCAGAATTTTTTGCGGTAAGTTTAAGCAAAGCCGGTTTATTTTTTAGTTTTAATTTTATAGGGTTTATTTCCTTTGTTTTTGTCGGGGGTATTATTGCCGATCACCGGGGTAAGATAAATGTTCTGAAGTTCTGCAACCTGGGAATTACATTGTCCCTGCTGTTGTTTCCGCTTAGCCCGACTTATATTATGGCTCTACTGGTTATCTTTTTCATGGGTGGTTTTAGGGGGGTTATAAATAGTACTATTAATGCCCTGATGGTAGAGGTCAATCCAGATGATTCTTCATTTTATCTAAATATGACCCATGCATTTTTTGGAATAGGAGCTATTCTGGGTCCTGTAATGGCCGGAATAATAGTCTATACAGGACTCAGCTGGCGTTATCCATATCTGGTTATTGGATTATTTTCTTTATTAATCAGTCTGTTATTTTTACAGATGAAATTTCCAGAACTTGAAACAAGTTCCCGCATAACCTGGCCGGAACTTAAATCTCTTTTGGGCCGGAGGAAAATGATTTTAATTGCCCTGGCTCTTATGTTTTATACCGGCTCTGAAGTGGGAAGCTGGGGCTGGATTTCTACTTTTCTGGAACAGGAGATGGGATTTAGTATTGTTTTTTCAGGACTGGCGGTGGGAGTCTTCTGGTTTTTTATGACTGTGGGCCGGCTAATTTGTGCCCGTCTTTCCCGCAGATACAGTATACAGAAATTAATAATACTGCTGGCCTGTATGGCCATGGCTATTAATTTGTTTACCGGACTGGTGGGGGAAGGATTTTTAATCTGGGTCTTGATGGCCGCTATGGGTCTGGCTTTTTCGGGATTATGGCCTTTAATTGCTTCCTATGCCAGTGAATTATTTACTGATTACTCGGGAACACTTTTTTCGGTTCTGGTAACAAGTGGTGGACTGGGTACGGTTTTTATTCCTTTTTTTATGGGGCTGATGGGGGAACAGATTGGTTTGCGGCTGGCCATGGTGGTGCCCTCCCTGTTTTTTCTGCTGATAGTAATTATATTTTCAAAGCTGTAGTGAGTAAGTACAGGGCAGTAAAATAACCCTCATTAAAGAAAAGTTAAAGAAAAGATTAAAGAGAAAGCAGGAGAAGGTTATATGCGAAAAATATTTTACATAATGAGTGTTGATAAAACAATTATTTTGGCGGCAGCTGCTATAGCACTTACTCTTTTTGGAGACTCCATATTGTATAATGTACTTCCTCTTTATGCTGAAAATCTGGGCATACCCCTGGTGGCGGTGGGTGTGTTGTTAAGTATTAACCGCTGGATAAGACTGCTGACCAACCCCCTGGCGGCCCGTATTTTTGAAAAATACGGGGCCCGAAAACCGTTAATGTTTGCGGTGGCTGGAGGGGTGGCTGTGATTTTCATTTATGCAGGAGGACGGGGACTGTTAATTTTTATGATTGCCCGTATTATTTGGGGTTTATGCTGGTCTCATCTTAGACTGGGAAATTTTTTGCTGGTCATTGGTAAAGCCAAAAATAATCTGGGCCTGGCCATGGGGGCCACCAATTCTATATGGCGGATAGGCAGTCTGATGACCGTGGTTCTGGGTGGTTTTTTAATTGATCGGATGGGTTACAGGTCCGGAATGCTGATTATTGGACTGGCTGCTGTCCCGGCGATTTTGCTGATGAAGTATGCTGTATCAGATATTAAGAAAAATATAGGTCAAACCGGCTCTCAAAAAACAGGAAAGGACCTGAAACCGAAAACTGCAGATAGTAATAAACTGACACCGGGAATATGTTATATGACAATTTTTGTAAATAGTTTTATTGCCGGTTTTATTATTTCCAGTTTATCTCTGGTTCTGCAGAACCGACTGCCTCCGGTTTTAAGTTTTCGAGGTTTTAATTTTGGAATTGCTACTATTACGGGTATGATGCTGGCGGTCCGTTATGGTAGTTATACAATTTTGTCCCCGGTCACCGGTTTTTTAGTGGATCACTGGGGCAGTGAAAGAACATACAAAATATTTATATCAATTTTAATGATCTCACTGCTCTGTTTTGCCCTTATTACTGTACCGGTCATTACTTTAATTATGGTTTGTTTGCTGTTTTTTTCCAGTACTGCTCTGTAAACAATTTTAAATACTGCAGTTGCCGAAAGAAAAGATGCCGGGAGTACTCCCGGCAGGTTGAGTGTTTACAATTCTTTTCAGGATTTTGGAGCTGCCTCCGGGCCTCTGCTGGGCTATGTTGTAGGAGTTTATATTGATTTTACATATGCTTATCTTATGGGAGTTATCGGTCTGAGCATAATTTTATTTTTAAAGAAATTTCATTATTCCAGTTCAAGATAATTGCTTATATTGGCTTCTTCAGTTATAACTGGCTGCAGGATGTCCTTTTTTGAGGTCAGCAGGGTTGTTACCCCGGGCCCATGACCCATTCTTTTACAGTCACTGTGGATAACAATTCCAATGGTACCTGCCCCTTCTTTATACTCTCTGCCATAAGTGTTATCACAGTTTTTCAGGTAAACAAAATCACCCAGTTTCAGGTGATCAATTTTCTTTTCTTTTATCTCCTCGGCTCCGGTAGTAATATCATAATCTCCGGCGGCAGAATGAGCTGCACCGATTCCGGAACCCATCAAACGCCCCGGTATAGATGCGGTTACAGGTACTTCAATTTTATTGTCTTTTTCTTTAATATTCATTTTTTTCAGCAGTCGGGGAGCCAGATTATAACATTTGACATCAGGATAGTCCTGTAAAGTTAGCCCCTGGCCAAAGGCTTTAATCAAAATTTCATCCCCTATTTTCATTTTTTCCAGATCTTTTGCATCAAAATGCAGGAGAACATGGTTTATACCGCCGTGAGTACCGGTGACATAACCTTCTGCATCTTCGGCATCACCACCCACAACTCTGGCTTTGTTGCCGATACAGACCAGAAAATTGAGGCCCCTGGTTTTTTTATTGTCATCAAGCTTCATACTTACTCCGGGTTCTATGTGGTCACCTGCCAGTCCGAAGGCCGGGTCTCCAACCTGAACATTATATGTAATACCTCCGGTACCGGGTAATATTGTGGCCTGTCCTTCCCGGTCGATACAGTAGTATCCGGTTAAGGGATGAGCAATTGCCCCCTGGACTGATTGTTTAACCAATTTTTCACTGTTGTATCTCATATTATTTTCCTCCCTGTTTAATAGGATTTTTTATATTTTTTCTCTTCCATATTATATATTTTATCGGAAAGATTTATTTATCCTTTATTTTGTTGTTCTTTATCTTTTTTAGGATTTTGGTTAATAATTAAAGAGAACATTTTATAAAAAAATACCAAACATTAAATAAAATAACTATATTATAACATTTTGCAATATAAAGAAAACAATTGACAAATTTGAAAATTTGTTTTATAATTATCTTAAAGCTAAGTTAATAAAAGAAAGTAATAGCACAAAATATATTATAATATTAAAAATAATAATAATTAAAATTATTCAAAGTTTTTAAATCATTGCTATTACTTTTTTTCCAGAGTAAGGTTTTAAATGTCACTATTTTTTTATACAAATAACATCAATATAAATAAAAAAATTCACAATATTTTTATAATAATTATATAAAAACCAATGGGTATCTGTTCAAAACAAAAAATTAAAAATGGTTTAAACAAAGTATAGATTTTTATTTGATTAAAAGGGGGGTGATTAGAAAAATAATACTTTATAATAACAGGATTTATGTTCTCTGTTTTTAAGAAAATAAAAAAAAGAGAAAAGAGGTGTTTGTGATGAAGAGTAAAGCAGTAGTTTTTATAAGTATACTCCTGTTGCTGCTAGTAGTGGCAGAGGTACAGGCCATTGATTTTGAGGGGGAAACAATCACCATTACTACCTGGAGCAGCAGGCCTTATGATTATTTACAAGAAGAAGTACCCGGAAGAATTGCAGAAGCTGAAGAAAAATTTAATGCTGTAATTGAGTTTGAATTTTTCTCAAAAGGTGAACTGGTAGATGTAAATATGTCACGTCTTTTAGCTGGAGATGCGGGATATGATATCTGGAATATGGAACATGATCATTTTTGGCCCTTAGTGACTGATGATGCTTTATTATCCGTTGATGAGTATATAACTGAAGATTATTATGACAATTTACCCAGTTTGCATCAGGCACTTGCCAGACAGTGGCAGTTTTTAGGTAATAATTATTATATTGGGGCAGCAAATGCAGCAACTACAACCCAGATGTGGTTGTGGTATGATAAAGAGATTATAGAAGAAGAAAATCTTGAAGATCCTTATGATGTCTGGAAGGCAGGAGAGTGGACCTGGGATAGATGGGAAGAAAAAATGAGAGCTGTTACCAAAGATACTACTGGAGATGGAGAAATTGATCAGGTAGGTTTTGGTGGGGGAGCTCCGCATAGAGATTATTTACTGCCCGGTGCAGGTCCTATAGTTGAAGAACGAGACGGCAGAATTGAATTCGTATGGCATGAGGATCCGGCAATTGATATTTTAGAAACTGCTCATGGCTGGTTTGAAGAAGGTATTGTGGACATGGATGTTGAAAAACGTTTATTTAACGCAGCGATTGGCTGGGGAGAGGAAAATAGAGCTCTAGAACATGAAGAGGGAGATGTTGATTACGGCTATATAACCTATCCTCTTTCTCCTTATGGAGAGGAAGGATGGAACCCTTCCTGGGCTCAGTTAGGATTTGCCTTACCGGTAACCAGCGCCCGTCCCGCTGAATTAATTGAAGTTCTTAGTTTTCTATATCCTTCAGATGAATTTGAAGATCATTTAGATAGGGTTATTGAAGGTATGGCTCTGGACCGTAATTCATATGAAGCACTGCACTGGATTTATGAAAACACACCAGTTCATGTTGATTTTCTGGCTGTTATAACTCCAATTTCTGAAGTCTATTTCCCGGCTCTGGAAGCATCTCTTTTTGAAGGTGGTGCTGCTTCTAGAATGGCGGAAGTATATCCAGAAGTACAGGCCAGAATTGATGATTTATTTAATCAATAAAATGATACAAAAGTAATACAGTAAATTATTGAAAATTAGAGGATTTGGATGACCGCAATACCTCCATTATATAAAATAAAAAAACATATGATGGGGGTATTGTTCATATATTTTAATTATATTGAGTAGTGAGGTGCGGATATGAGGAATTATAAACATTTTATTTTTTTTACGAAACTAAAAAAAGTGACATTTGATTTGTTCAGAGCTACATTAATCATTTCTATATCATTTATTATTTTATTTCCTTTAATTTCAAAAGTACCCTCTGAAATCATGATAGAGGCTGATGCAATTGATAGGACTATTAGATGGCTGCCAACGTCATTTACTTTAAATAATTTTAGGCAGGCTTTTGAATTAATGAATTTTCCTGTTTCGTTTTGGAATTCTTTTAGCCTGGCAGTTCTCGTTAGTGTATTGCAGGTTATTTCAGCTACTGTTATTGGCTATGGTCTGGGAAGATTTGAATTTTTTGGTAGGAAGTTCGTTTTTGCCTTAGTTATTTTGACTTTAATTGTTCCTTTACAGATGATAATGATTCCCATGTATTTAAATCTACGGGCCTTTAATTTATTTGGTTTATTACCTTTTTCAGTAAATCTACTGGGCTCCCATTGGCCTTATATATTAACTTCAATTACTGGAACTGGTTTTAGACACGGACTTTTTATATATATTATGGTTCAATTTTTCAAAGGGATGCCCACCGCATTAGAAGAAGCAGCTTATGTGGATGGTGCAGGTTATTATACTACTTTCTTCAGAATAATGCTGCCGGGAGCTGGGCCGGCGATAATAGTAGTTTTCCTTTTTTCTTTTGTCTGGCAGTGGAATGATATATTTGTTAGTTCTATTTATTTAGGGGGAAGTCCCGAATATCTGCCATTTGCCCTGGAGAGAATTATGCATATTTTTTATGAAAGAAGAACTGAATATAGAGTTACCTGGCAGATGGCTTCTATGGTGAATAATGCAGGAATGTTAATGTTTATTGCCCCCTTACTGATAATGTATGCTGCTTTACAGAAATATTTTATTGAAAGTGTTGAAAGAACGGGGCTTGTAGGTTAAGTGATATTAAATTTTTAGGTGAGATTTGAGGTGAGGTATGTGTTTAAATTTAGATTCAGATATTTTTTATTTTGTTTTTGTATTATGTTTTTATATTTTGGGATGATAGGTATAGCTGCGGCGGCCCCATATTATAGTTATATATATGATTTCTGGGAGAATCCGGTTCCGGCTCCTAAACCATATTTTCCTGAAGCAATTGTATCGGGCCCGGATTTAGGGATTGATGAATTTGATAACCCTCAGGATATTCATGTCTGTCAAAATAATAATATTTATATTGTAGATTCTGGAAACAATCGAATTATAATGATGAATCAGGAAATGGAATTAAAAAAAATTTATGATAGCTTTTTAAATGATAACAGTCAAGACATTTTTAATAATCCAAATGGTGTTTTTACTATAAATAATTTAATGTATGTTGCTGATACCGGTAATAACAGGATTGTTGTTTTAAATATAAACAATAATGGTTTAGAAAAAATTCTGGGACCACCTGAAACAGATGTAGAAGGCTTAATACCTAAAGATTTTGTTTTTCGGCCATTAAAAATTGGCATCACATCTGATCAAAGAATATATGTTATTTCCAGAGGTGTTTATGATGGATTGATGCAATTTACACCTGAGGGTGCTTTTTTGGGTTATGTAGGTGCTCCACGTGTTTCTCCAGATCCAATTGATTATTTATGGAGCCAGATTGCAACTCAAGAACAGAGAAGGAGGATGTCTTTATATCTACCCATTCAATATAGTAATCTGGATATAGATGATATAGGATTTGTTTATGCCACAGCTCTGGAAGTAGAAAATGCCATAAAAAAAATCAATCCTGCAGGTGTTGATATTTTAAGAAGAGAAGGTTTTCACCCCCCTATGGGGGATTATGGTTCAACCCTTGAAGATGATGAAGGTAATTTAATTTTTCCTCCTTCAAGGTTTATCGATATTGTTGCCCGGGAATATGGTATATATTCAGCCCTGGACAGTAACCGGGGGCGAGTTTTCACTTATGATCATAATGGGAATTTATTATATGTATTTGGAATGAGGGGCAATCAAAAAGGACTTTTTGAACTGCCCAGGGCAATTGAGGTACTGGATAAGAAAATAATTGTTCTGGATAGCCGGGCTAATCAAATTACTGTGTTCAGTCCTACAAATTATGCTCGTTATATTCATCAGGGAATAGAATTTTTTCGAAATGGATTATATGATGATTCACGTATTATGTGGGAAAATGTACTTAGAAAAAATGTAAATTTTGATATGGCTTATACAGGTATAGGTAGAGCATATCTTTATACTGATAATCACGAAGAATCACTTTTTTATTTCCGCAATGGGCAAAATAGAAAAGATTATTCACGGGCATTAGAAAGATATCGATCAGAACTAATTCTGGATAATTTTACTTTAATTATATATATTATTATCAGCATTTTATTTTTACTCACGATAGTACTTAAGTTTAAATTATTTATGTTAATTGAGAATAAATTAGAAAAATTAACCGCAATATCTTCTTCTGATCATAAATTACAAAATAAAGCTCCAAAAAGATACCTCAATAAATTATATAGAATTGTAAAAAGCTTATTTTTTTCGTTAAAACTAATATTTCATCCGGTTGGTGGTTTCTGGGATCTTAAACAGGAAAAAAAAGGTGGAATAATTTCAGCCATTATAATACTTATAATGGTTAATTTAACATATATCTGGGTCAGGCAATATACCGGATTTATTTTTAACCCCCGGGATTTAAGAGATTTAAATATTATTATTGAATTTATAAGTGTTTTATTGCCTTTTGGTTTATGGTGTTTGGTTAGCTGGTCTTTGACTACCTTAATGGAAGGCAAAGGTTCTCCGGGAGAAATTTTTACAGCAACTTCTTATGGATTGGTTCCTTTAATAGTCATCAATCTCCCTGTGATTATTTTAAGTCATGGCTTTACCCTGCAGGAAAGTCCATTTTATTATTTATTTATTAGTACAGCTATTTTATGGTCAGGTTTATTAATTTTTACAGGTACTATGGTTATACATGACTATGATGTTTCTAAAACAATATTTACAATAATTGGCACAATAATGGGGATCGGCTTTGTGCTTTTTATTGGATTATTAGTATTTAGTATTTATACTCAAATTACTTCTTTTATATATGATATATATATTGAGGTTATATTACGTTTATAAGGGTGATGAAAATGGTTTTTCTAAAAAAGATAATAGCAATATTAATATTCATGTTTATAGCTGTATTAATAACAGGTTTTTGGAGGCTTCAGACAGCAGATGCTGCCTTAAATAATTTTGCAATAATGGCAGAAAACAGGTATCTTGCTTTATATTTTAATCAACAAACAGCAGAAGTTATAATCAGAGATAAAAATAGTGATAATTTGTGGTTTTCTAATCCCCCGAACTGGCAGGATGAAGAAAAAATAGCAAGAGGTTCATTAAAAGAAAGACTTGGTTCTCAGTTGAGGATCTTTTATTCAGTTGAGGGGGCAGAAAATACAAGAAATAGTTATGTGGATAGTGTATTACTTGATCAATTTGAATTTGAACAGTTAGATCAAGGGCTCAAAATTCATTATTTAATGGGTGATGAATGGGCTAGTACTGCTTATATGCCGGTGATCTTAGACGAAAATGATTTATATTATATGCTGGAATATATAGAAGATGAAAGTGACAGAGAATTTGTGAAAAACAGTTATGTAAGGATAGGATTACGTAGATTACAGGAAAATGAGAGAATACAGATTTTTGATTTAAATATGGAAAAAACTTTTGGAGAATATACTCTTTATCAGCCGGGAATTGAAATGAATGAAAGAGAAAAAAAACAGTTTAAAGAACATTTTGTTACAGTTTTCAGAAATCACCGCCAGGATATTTTAAATAGAGCAGATATTAATAAAAATCAAATCTCATATTTAAAACAAAGTAATTATTTTATTATAGATGATATTTCACGATTTGATCGCCAGGATATTATGGATATTTTACAAAGCACAAATTATTCACCGAGAATTGTACAATCAATACATCTGAAAGTTAATTTAGATCCCCCCAGTCCCAGATTGAATATTTTTTCTGTCAGCCTTGAGTATCGTTTAGAAAAAGATGAGCTGGTAGTGGAAGTTCCCTTAGATGAAATTGTTTTCCCCAAAGATGTAATAGACATTCGGGGGGCCTTTGGCCTGGCCGGGGAACAGGTTTCTTTTCCTCTACATAAAATAGAAGTTCTTCCATTTTTTGGAGCAGCTGATAGGAAGGAAAATGGATATATTTTTGTACCTGATGGTACAGGTGCTTTAATTGAGTTAAACCAGAAGCGATCACCTCGAGGTCAGTTTTCCACTTTTGTATATGGAGATGATAATTCTTTAGAACAGCAGCAGCAAAAAACAAGATTAATTGAACAAAGTTTTCTTCCAATATATGGTATTAAGTCAGAAGAAAAAGCCTGGCTGGCTATTATGGAAGGAAGTGATGTTGTTGCAAATATCAGGGCGGAAATTGCGGGTGGATATTTTTCCTATAACTATGTTTTCCCCCGCTTTAATATTTTGCCTTTTCAGGAAGTAGAAAGAACATATCATGCTGAAAGTGATGCAGTTGAAGCATTAGAATCTGCTCTGGGAGTTGGTTCACCATTTAGAGATGTTGGTCAGGAATATTTATATCCTGACCGTTTTATTAATGATAATATAAAAATTAGATATCTTTTTATTAATAATAAAGAAGAAGCTAATTATGTGGGAATGGCAAATAAATATAGAAATTATTTAACACAGAAATATGATTTTGGTTTTAATAAAAATACAGATATTAATTATTCCTTTTATTTAGAACTGATAGGTGGTGTATCCTATAGAGGTAATTTTCTGGGCATACCTCGTGAAGAGGTACTTCCTTTAACCGGATTTAATGAAGCTGTCGAGGTACTTGAAGAATTTAAAGAAAAAGAAATAAATAATATAGTTTTAAAATATTCTGGCTGGACCAGAGGTGGCATTAATCACGAGTATCCTCAAAAAATAAGATTGGAAAAATCATTAGGATCCAGGGAAGAATATAATAATCTTCTGCATTATATAGAAAAATCAAAAATTGATTTTTATCCTGATATTGATTTTCAGTATTTGTGGGATAATAATTTTCTTGATGGTTTTGTGCCCCGCAGAGATTCAGTGCGTAATTTGAGCAGACAAATAGGAAAATACAGTTATAAATTTAATCCAGTAAACTTCAGGAAAGAGCCCGGAAAAGAAAACTATATTATTAGCCCAGGGTTAATTACAGGTCTGGTTAAAAGTTTTTCAGAAGATTTAGAGGCTTATAATATAAAAAGTCTTTCATTAAGAAATATAGGTGGTCATTTAAATTCTGATTATAGATGGGATAATTATTATGATCGGCAGGAAGCACAGATGATAATCAATGACAATCTATCATTTTTGAAAAACCAGAAGGATCTAAAAATAATGACCGGTGCGGCAAATAGCTTTGTATTACAATATGTAGATCATGTTATCGATCTGCCTCATCACAGCAGTGATTATTTCATGATTTCTCAGAATGTACCTTTTTACGAAATGGTTATTAGAGGTTTAGTTAATTATACCTATCAGCCATTGAATTTTTATGAAGATCAAGAATATTTATTATTGAAATCTTTAGAAACGGGAGCAGGATTGTATTTCAGGTTTTTTTATGAAGGGCCAGCTATAGTAAAAGGCACTGAGTTTAATCACTTATATTCAGCCTATTACAAAAACTGGTTTAATGAAGCAATATCAATGTATAAAGAAGCAAAAAAAGTTATAGGACCTTTAGAATCTCAAAGGATAATTAATCATAAAAAATTAAAAGATGGGGTTTTTAAAACTGTATTTCAGGATGGAGATTATATTATTGTAAATTATAATCAGAGAGTTATTAAAGTAAATGATATTCAAATTGAGGATCGAAGTTATTATGTGGGAAGATATAATAAATGAGTGAGGAGGTTATCTTATGCCCGATAACAGAGAAAAAAAATGGTTTAAATTAAATGTTAAAAGTCGAAAGCAGATAGTGGGTTTTACATTTGTGTTGCCTTTTCTAATTGGATTTACTATATTTTTTGCTGCTCCTTTTTTGCAATCAATAATTTTTAGTTTTAACAGCCTATCATTAACAAGAGAAGGATATAATTTAAAATATGTTGGTTTTAATAATTATTACAATATTCTTTTTGTTGATGCAAATTTTATACCCGCATTAATTGAAGAATTTTTTAGAACTATTGTATATATACCGGCAATTTTATTTTTCAGCTTTTTTGCAGCTATGTTATTGAATGGAGAATTCAAAGGAAGGTGGCTTGCCAGGGTTATCTTTTTTTTACCGGTAATTATGGGTGCAGGTATATTAAGACAGCTGGAACAAATGGATTTTTTGACTGAAATGCTGCAGGCAGGTGCTGCAGCAGATGAAATAGCTGGTTCTGCTGTCAGTGCCCAGATAATAAAAAATGTGTTATTTCAGCTTCGACTACCTGATTTTCTTATAATTTATATTGTTGATGCGATTGAAAACATCCCTAATATAATACAGGATTCAGGTGTTCAAATATTAATTTTTCTGGCTGGCCTGCAGTCTATTCCAAAATTTTTATATGAAGCGGCAGAGGTTGAAGGTTCTACAGGATGGGAAAGCTTCTGGATGATAACTTTTCCCCTGCTCACCCCATTAATGATAACAAATATTGTATATACAATTATATATTCTTTTACATCAGTAGATAATGAGCTTGTAATTTATATCAGGAATGTTGCTTTTGGAGGTATGGGATATGGTGTGAGTGTAGCTATGAGCTGGTTTTATTTTATTATGATAGCACTTATTTTATTTATAGTAATTTATCTGTTGGGTAAAAGAGCGTATTATCTGGATTGAAAAATATTTATAAAGATACAGATACTGATATTTCTGTGACAGAAGGGAAATAGTGGCTATAATCGGTTATTGAAATCAGGAGCGTGCGAATGCTTTAAACCTAAGAGTATTAAAATTAAAGAACATTATAGCAGGAAACAGAGAGGGGGGGCACATAGAGCAAGCAGTGGAAGGTAGATTTGATTTATAATCTATTGTCAGGGCTTATAAAAAAGGCGGATTTCTCCGCCTTTTTTGCTCTTGCTCTTCTCTTATTTATTTAATTTATTTTAAAATAATGTTATCTAAAATCTATAGGAGACACTCAACATGCCCAGAGGATATGCATCTGAACCTATGCCAATGTCTATGCCCAGCTGTCGGGCTAGATTTAAAGCAAACCCGATATGTGCACCGACCGCAAAGAAGGAGCCATCATCCATACGGGCAAAAGGGTAATCAAAACCTATTTGAGCATATGGAGAGATTAACGCAACAGTTCCAAAGCCCCAATAAGGATTTAAATCCATATATCTAAGTGGTTCAAAATACCTTTTTTCACTGTAACCAATTGCCAGATTGGCTCCTCGATAACCGGTTATTTCTCCGGCAGCATTGCTGGTAGCCCATCCTATGGTCGGCAGGTCAAGTCCGATCATCATATCTGTTTCATTAATGCTCATCGTGGACTGTGCTCCAGGCAGATACTGAGCTGATGTAACATCAGCGGCTAAAAAGAGGGAAACCATTAAAATTAGACTGAAAATAATTAATCTGTTTTTCATAATATCACATCCTTAGTTTGTATTTTTTGAAAATTAGCATGATGGATAATTGTTGTATTAAAAAAGTGGAAAGAAAATTAATGGTATTAATTAATTAATTATTGTTTCTTATTATAATTATATGTCAGCTGTCATAAAAATGCAAATTTTTCATATTAATTGATATAAAAGTTGCATTATTGACTGGTATTAAGAAATGTAATATTATATTAGTATAATATAATAAAAATACCAAATATGTCTAAGTAAGAAAAAATTTATTAAAAATTATTTTCG
>PWDW01000201.1 GCA_003553225.1 Halanaerobiaceae bacterium | reverse complement strand
ACAGCAGGGCTCATATGTATTCTGATACCAACCCCGTATTTGCAGACAGCATTTTTGAAACCTTACCTGAGGACAAAAAAATGTGGTGTAATCTTAGAAACGATGATATTTACATGCTGCGGTGGGGGGATCCAGATTATGTCAGGGAATATATATTAAATATACCACATGCAAAAACCCCCGGTTTTTACATTGGTTCAGATGGTTATGTCTTTGGGAGAGAATGTGTCAGTAAAAATCCTGACCAACCTGCTCAAATGGAACTTGATAAAAACTGGTATAATTATTTGTTATGGGGAAAATTGGCTTTTGACCCCCGGGAACAGAATGTATTTTTCAAAAACAAAATAAAAAACAAATTTAATTTAGATGAGAATTCAGCAGAAGCAATTTATTCAGCCTGGAAAAGTGCCTCTGAAATTATCCCTTTAGTTACAAAATTCCACTGGCATGATTGGGATTTTCAGTGGCATGTTGAAAGCTGTACCGGAAGAGAAGGGTTTTATACAGTAGAAGATTTCATTGAAAATCCCACAATGGAAGGAACTGACCTTATAAATATTGCCGATTATTGTGAGCTGAAATTGAAGAATGAAAAAATATCTTCTGCAGCCACAACCCCTCCTGCTGCTGCTGATAAATTAGGTAAAAAAGCAGAATATGCTTTAGAAATTCTGGATACATTACCGAATAATCAAGGGCAAAATGAATTAACCAAAACAATCGAGGACATACGGGCTATGGCATATTTAGGTTTTTACTATTCCCATAAAATCAAGGGAGCAATAAATTTATGTTTTCACCAAAAAAATGACAGTCAACAGAAAAAATATTATAAGAAATCAATTGCTCATCTTAAAAAAGCATTATCCAATTGGAAAAATTATGCCCGGATAATGTCTTCAAATTACAGGAGCCCCCTTCTGGCAAGGATTGGAAGGATAGATTGGGTTAAACTCAATAAAAAGGTGGAATCAGATATAGAAATAGTAAGTGATCAGCAAAAAGAATAAGAGGCTTGATATTATTAAATCATTATTTCAAATGTTAAATGGGAGGGAGAGAAAAAATGCACATAAAAAAACTGGAAACATTTACTCAGAAATGGTTAAGTATTGTCAAAGTAACTGCTGACACCGGAAAGAAAGGTATAGGTCAGATTTCACCTTATAATGCGGATATTTCAGCCCGGGTTTTTCACCGTCAGGTGGCCCCCCATGTCCTGGGCAAAGATCCCCTGGAAATTCAGAAGCTGGTTAATCACTGTCTGGAGGCAGAATATAAATTTCCGGGTTCTTACATATGCCGGGCTTTAAGTGGACTGGATACTGCTCTGTGGGACCTGAAGGGAAAATTAGAAAACAGATCAGTCTGTGAACTGCTGGGGGCCCAGCCCCGGCCGATTAAGGTTTACGGATCCAGTATGAGAAGGGATATTACTCCAGAAAAAGAGGCCCAGAGGCTGAAGAAATTAAAAGACGAAAAGGGCTATGAAGCCTTTAAAATTAGAATCGGCAGTGTCTGTGGGCATAATCAGGACCAGTGGCCGGGCAGGACCGAAGCCCTGGTACCCGAAGTACGCCGGGCAGTTGGGGATGAGGTCAAATTATTTGTTGATGCCAACAGCTGTTATGATGCCGAACATGCCATTGAAGTTGGAGAATTGCTGGCCGAAAATGGAGTGGTCCATTTTGAAGAACCCTGTCCCTACTGGAGACTGGACTGGACTCAGGAGGTTACAGAAACCCTGGATATTCCCGTGACCGGTGGAGAACAGGACAACTCTCTGGAGCAGTGGAAAAGAATTATTAACAGACCGGTGGTGGATGTAGTACAGCCTGATATATGTTATATAGGGGGCTTTACCCGGGCTCACAGAGTGGGTAACATGGCCGCAGAAAAGGGGCTGCCCTGTACACCACATTCGGCCAATCTGTCTTTAGTTTCGGTTTTCACCCTTCATCTTTTGGCTGTTCTGGAAAATGCAGGTCCTTATATGGAATACAGTATAGAAGATAGTGAATGGGTAAAAAATCTCTATACTCCGGAGCTGAAAGTGACAGATGGGAAAGTAAATATTCCGGCCGGGCCGGGCTGGGGTGTAGAAATAAATGAAAAGTGGCTGTCAGATGCAGATTATCAGGTGAGCAAATTACAGGAATAAGCATTGGGTAGACTGTTAATTAAAGCCCTGTTCTAAATATCAGGATAAAAATTTTTTATACAAAATATAAAAAAAGGAGAAATTATTATGGATACCTATCAGGAGCCCGCAAAAGAACTGTCTACAAGAGATTTTGATGTTGTAGTAGCTGGAGGAGGAACCGCCGGTGTGGTGACCGCTCTGGCTTCAGCCCGCAGGGGTGCAGAAACTGCTCTTATTGAGGCCAAAGGATATACCGGTGGTCTGGTGGTGGAAGGAGGAACTGCCCTGCACAGCTTCTACAATTTGTGGAAGGCATTTCCCGGGGTAAAGAAACGTCAGGTGGTCAAAGGAATTCCTCAGGAAATAATTGACCGGCTAAAAGAAGAGGGAGGAACCTCCGGGCATGCCGAGATGGACGTGGGTTATGATTATGATTCTGTGTGTACGGCCATTGATACCGAGATATACAAACTGGTTACCCTTGAGATGTTAAAAGAGGCCGGAGTTCATCTGTTTCTTAACACTTTTCTCTGTGGAGCTCTGTCTGAAGAGAATTCGGTACAGGGTGCAGTAGTGGAGAGCCGCTCCGGTCGGGAGCTATTTCGGGCCCATTCCTTTATAGATACAACAGGTTATGGTGATCTGGCGGCTTATGCCGGAGCTGATTATGAGGAGCCCAATGACCATCCGGTGGCCAACAGTATGGGGGTGGCCAATGTAAATCTGGAAGAATATCATAAATTCCTGGAAAAACATAATGCCCTTCGGGAATATGCAGAGGGTTTTCGCAGTGGAGAAGAAGGTAAGATTGTCAGACTGCATGCCAATATGGATCAGCTGCCGGAGGCTTTCAGAACAAAAGCCCGGGAGATCGGTATGGCCGCGGTAACCACCTCTGTTCATGATGATTATTTTATGTTTATTAAATTAAACTACAAGATGCCGGTTAGTCCTACAGACCGGGATGAAGTGACCAAAGCAGAACTAAAACTCAGGAGACAGCAGAAACAGGCAATTGAACTTATCAGAGAATATATCCCCGGCTGCAAAAAGGCTTTTGTTGCCCGAAGCAGTCCCTCACTCTGTATCCGCAGGGGACGGGTTATTAACTGTGATTATGATATTCCTCTTGATGATGTACTGGAAGGGCGGCACTTTGAGGATGAGATTATGGTTTATGGTTTCCATGATCTGGCCCCCAGGCTGCAGATAAAAGATGGGAGAACCTATGGTATTCCCTACCGGGCCCTCCGGGTACAGGGTTTTTCAAATCTTTTAGCAGCGGGAATGAACATAACTTCTGATTTTGATGCCCATATGTCAACCCGGAATACGGTCTGCTGTATGGGCCAGGGCCAGGCTGCGGGAACTGCAGCCGCTTTATGTGCCCGGAAAAACCTGGGAATTAGAGAACTATCTT
>PWDW01000028.1 GCA_003553225.1 Halanaerobiaceae bacterium | reverse complement strand
TTACTTCAGTAGGGGTCATTGCTCCGGGTATGACCGGTTTCTGATAGCGGTTGGCAACTTTTATCATACCCTCGTCCAGCGCAGGCCCAACCACAAATTCTGCACCTGCCTGAATTGCATTTCTGGCACTCGTATCGTCAAGAACCGATCCGGCACCAATAATTATATCTTCACTTTCGTATTTCGTTTTAAGCTCTTTAATTACCTCAATTGCTCTTGGAACTGTCATAGTGATCTCCAGAACCTTAATTCCGCCTTCTTTTACCGCCTGGCATATTTTGATCGCCTGTTCTGGGCTCTCAGCTCTTATTACAGGTACTATCCCTGTTTTGTGTATTTTATTTAAGATCTCCTTGCCCATAATAAATCACCCTCCTGGTTAATTATAGTTGCAGCTTTTTTTAAACAATTCGCTGTTTTTTTGATAAATCTCTTTATGAAATTGATATAACTCATTATAACGCTGACTTCTGGACTCTTCGGGTCTTTTAATATAATTTATATCGATATCATTAGTTATATTGGAATATCTTTCCTCATATCCAAGGGCTACTGCCCCCAAATAGACCGCGCCCAGAGCTGAAGCTTCTCGGTTTTCGTGGACCTTTACGGGAATATTAAACACATCGGCCAGAAGCTGTATCCAGGGCTTTGAATTCATCACCCCGCCATTCATTATGATCTCATCACAATCTCCCATCAAGTCCTCCAGACTTTCCTTTATCGAACACATTCGAAAAGAAATACCTTCCAGCGCCGCCTTAACCACCTCAGCAAAAGTATGATTATAATCCAGACCAAATATTATGCCTTTTGCATATGAATTCCAGTTGGGTGATCTCTCGCCGGTCAAAAATGGCAGAAAATATATTCCCTTACTGCCCGGAGGCACATTCTTAATATGATTACTCACATTTTCAAGAAAATCTTCTCGATCATTTTGGCAAAAATTTTTTCTCAACCAATCAAGAACTATACCCCCATTATTAATGGCCCCTCCTGGCAGATAAAGGGAATCATCGAGCATATAACACCAGGTGCGTTGATCTTCATTATCCAAAACAGGCTCTGTAGAGAATGTTCTAACAGCGCCGCTGGATCCCAGAGTGGCAACATACTGTCCGGTATTTAAAGCCAGTTCCCCCAAATTTGCCAGCGGGCCATCACCGCTTCCAACCACAAGAGGGATATTTCCGAATTGTTCCTCATACTTATCATTGAAATTTACTATTTTTTTCCCATCTACAAGTTCTGAAAGTTGACGCCGGCCAATTCCAAGATAGTCCAATATTTCATCTTCCCACTCTTTTCTATGAATATTCAGCAATCCGCTGCCGCTAGCAATAGAGTAATCAACGACAAAACGACCTGTCAACTTTTTCAAAATATATTCCTTTATGCTGATAAATTTGTCTGCCTGCCTGAAAATCTCTCCTCTATTTTTCTTAAACCACAATATCTTTGCCGGCATATACATAGCATGAGTCGGACAACCGGTCTTATGATAAATATCTTTCCGGCTGTAGAAACCTTCCAGGCTGCGACTGAGTTTCTTTGCCCTTTTATCCGCCCAGGTCAAACAGTTAGAGAGTGGCTCCAGTGGTGTTTTTACTGCGATCATCGAGTGAAGGGCCGAGCTGAAAGATATATATTCAATCTTAAGGTCCTCTGCCTCAGATCTCTCCAGTGATTCCTTAATACTATTCAGAGTAGCTTTAAAAACTTCATCAGGGTCAAGCTCGGCCCAGTCTTTATTTTTGCTGATCAGATCATAGGAGTAGGCTATTCTGAATTTCGAATTGTAATCTTCATCAAAACCCACCGTCTTTACCGAAGATGTTCCAATATCACAGCCAATAAATATACTGTCCACAAAATCCCCCCTCTCAAAAAGCCGTCATCAGCTCATTTGTGCAAATTTATCCTTTTCAGCCCAGAGTCCGACGGCAGGATTTTCAATGTAATATATTTTTTCTTCTTTTATATTATTTATCCCCTGATCCAGTTGCTCCGGATCATATTGACTTTTGGCCTCAGCAAGTGGAATATGAGAATAACCGACTTCATTTAGCTCTTCTGCACTGATATTGTCACTGGCGTATCTAACTTTAAATTCACCTTCAGGCGAGCCATGAATTAAATGTGCTGCTACTGCCAGATTCTCCTGGAGATCCTTGTTTTGTTTTGCCAGTTCATGAACTTCCTCTTTGCTGACATAACCATATTTTCTTATCAATTTATCAAATTCATCATCTTCACCCATAGTTTCCAGTCCCGGAGCTATTATAATCAGCTCTCCTCCTTCGGCAATTGCAAGTCTTGTTCTATATATTGCTTTATTGCCCAGCCAGGTGCTTTTAAATTCCTCCGGAGATAGATAAACTACAAACTTCTTAACTGAAGTTTCCAGAAAATCTATATTATATGCCATGCTCAACTCGACAGCCTTTTCGAAAGCATCTCTTTCCCGTCCTATAAAGATTCCAACCAGTTCTGCCAGCCCTGTTCTGCTGTCCACAGAAGATTTATTGACGGTGAGCAGATAATCAAGAGGAATATCCTGCAGTAAGTTCTCTTCCACATAATCATAAACTCTTCTCACCGGGGAGTGATCTCTGCCAATCAGCCTCTCCAGGCCATACACAGCACCTAAATAATGAGAGCTATTGATGATCTCCTTTCCACCACAGCCAACCACTATATTTTTTGTGTAATTGGCCATACCAACTACTTCGTGGGGCAGGACCTGGCCTATGGAAATTATCTTATCATATTTATCATCAAGCAGTCTTTCATTAATTTTTACATCTATTGATTCGTTTAATTTACCTTCAGAGACTTCATTTATAAATTTCTCAGGTACTTCACCTATCTTTACAGTATCCTCACGCCATCTATGCACCTTAAAACATCTAAGGGGAATATCATCACCGAACATATCGATCAATTTTTCTTCGTCCATAGGGCTGTGGGTGCCCAGGGCCGGCATGATATCGATATTTTGCACAGAATCTATCAATTTATGGTATATAATATTGGTAATTATGCCTGCCCGGGAATGTTTTCTGGTAGCATCAGGAGGTATAATTAGAACACAATCTATTTCATCACTCATATTGTCTGTATATCCTTCCAGCAATCCTTCCAGTTCTTCTCTATCTATACTACCACCTGAATCAGCCTCCAAGCTCAATGTATCCATAAATTATCTCTCCTAATTCATTCTATTTCTTTAAACCCCGGAATATGCAGAAAAGCCACCATCTATGGGCAGCACAATTCCATTAACAAATGAGGAGAGGTCTGAACAGAGCCATTTAACAGCCCCCAGAAGCTCATCCGGTCTACCATACCTGTTCATCGGCGTGTTATCTTTGATTTTCTGCCCCCGTTCGGTCTCTTCTCCGGTTTCTTCATCTATCAGGAGATATCTGTTCTGTTCTGTCAGAAGAAAACCGGGAGCAATAGCGTTCACTCTTATATTTTCTGAATAATTCTGGTTCATATGAACTGCCAGCCACTGAGTAAAATTGCTCACAGCTGACTTAGCAGCTGAATATGCTATGGTTT
>PWDW01000180.1 GCA_003553225.1 Halanaerobiaceae bacterium | reverse complement strand
CGGCCTGGACTTGCCCTCTGTAACGACGGTAATCTTTAGCTGTTTTCTTCTGGCCGGGCTCAGAGTTTCTGCTGCCGATATTCTCCTCCGGTTTTCCCCGGCAGCAGCAGTTTTATTACTCCGGAATGATCGATTTTTCAGGAGAAGATAGGGGATGATGAGCGGAGAAAACAGGATTAGCAGCGGCCACCAGAGCGGGTGCAGACGATAAGGCATAATTTATTTCCCCCCAAGATTTTAATTTTCACTTCAAAAATACAGACATATTCAATTTTTATTATAACTGATGATCCGGATGACCGCAAAAAAGTGTTTTACATTAATGCAGTGAGAGGAGAGGATAACCGGTGAGAGTTTTTGGCCCGGTACCATCGAGAAGATTGGAGCGGAGTTTGGGCATAAATAATGTTGTGCCGGGTACATGCAGCTATTCCTGTGTTTACTGTCAGCTGGGTAGAACCAAACACATGCAGCTTGAGAGAGAGCATTTTTATGATATTGAAGGATTGAAAATTGAACTGGAGCAGGTGCTGGATGATCTTCAGAAAAAAGAGGAAGAGATTGACTATATAACACTAGTTGCTGATGGGGAGCCAACTCTGGATGCCAATCTGGGCAGAGCTATTAAATTAGCGAAAGAGACCGGCATTAAAACAGCTGTCATATCAAATTCTTCCCTGTTGAGTACAGAGGGACTGGCAGAAGAACTGGCTGAAGCTGACTGGGTTTCTCTAAAATGTGATACTTTCAGAGAAGAAGAGTGGCGCAAACTTAATAGGCCTCATGGAATGCTGTATTTAAAGTGTATCAGCAAGGGAATTATGAATTTTGCCGAAAAGTTTACCGGGGAACTGGCCACCGAGACTATGTTAATCAGTGACTATAATGACAGCAGAGAAGATGCTGTAAAAACTGCGGAGTTCATCAAAGTCCTCAGTCCTGATATTTCTTATGTGGCCATAATACCTACAAGGCCGCCAGCAGAAAAGGATATTTTCCGGCCGGAGCTGGAGAAAGTAAATATGACTGTGCAGACATTCAAGAAAAAGGGAGTCCAAACAGAATATCTGATTGGATATGAAGGTAATAAATTCTCCAGCACGGGTAATCTGGAAACAGATCTTCTTAACATCACCTCAGTTCATCCTTTGAAAGAAGAGGCAGTGGCAGAGTTAGTAAAAAAATGCGGGGGGAGCTGGGATGAAGTTGAGAGAATAAAAGAAGAGGGAAAAATAGTCGAGGTTGGATATGCCGGAAATAGATTCTATCTGAGAAATGTTGAGCAATAGATAATTTGTTAAAATATATTGAACAATAGAGGAGGCTGCAAGATGTACACAATTCAGGATGAAAAACTCCAGATGAATTACGGAACTGTGGAAAAGAACTCATTCATGCCCAGACGTTAATCGTTACCACTCCTCAGGTTACTGCTTCCAGTGTTGCAGAAACTATTGAGGATATTGAGAATGACTTTTATTCGGATTTGAAATCAGAGAAAAATCAATTATTGCATTGACAAAAGCAGGATAAATAGAGCCTACAGGTCCTAAAAGAACAAATAGAAACAGAAAAAGTAAAGATATTTCTTTATTTTTTCAAAATGGTCTCTGATCCCAGACTCATCTGATGAATGTCTTCTTATCAGATGATAAAACTCGATATTCAGCTTTTAAGACATGCTCCATCCTAGCTTTTTCGCTAAGGTACTGTATAAGGTTCTGTGATCCTCTGTTAAAACCTGTATAATTGATTGAAGTTGTAGGTGAGTGCCTGCAAAGCTCCATTGATATTTACTTTTAATCACACCGGTGACCTTGAGATCCATTCTTTTTAAACCCACAGCTTTCTTGAAGCAAATACCGTAATTGAAGTTGTTCACAACTTCTTTATCGTTGAGATCAAATAACTGCCTTAAGATCTTCAGAACATGAGGTTCTGCAAGGGAAAGTTGATTCTGCTCATATCTTCAGGTAAAAGCACTTTAAACTTATATTCATCTTTCTTCTTATATATTTTTCTGTAGAAAATGTCAGACCAGTCTTCATCCTTCATCTAAATGATCTTTCTTTGATAGGGATAAATTGTTTTCGAAATCGCCAAAAACCCTTCTATCGTCTTTTTTATATTCCTCATAAATGGTATCACCTCGGTTATTATGTTGCTATCATTATACCATATAATTGCTTTGATGTCAGAGGTTTTGAGATATTTTATCCGGTTAAAATGAGATAAGTTTCATTGAGTATCTAAGGGTTTTTTAAACTTTTTTTCAGTGCAATCATTGAAAAAATATAATATATGTAGTATACTATTTATGGGCATAAGTTCATAAGTTGTCAAATCTTTAGCAGAAGAGATGGTGGATAAACATGTCAAAAGAAACTTTTGCAGCAAAAACCAGGTTGGAGGGGGGCTTTTCGGTAAGTGCAGAGGCCAGAAATCACAAAATAGTAATGGATGAACCAAAAAAATGGGAGGTACTGATCGGGGAATGAATCCAGTGGAGCTGGTTTTATGCAGTTTAGGTGGGTGCCTTTTTATCTGTGCCAGAATGCTAGCAGAAGATTGTGGGGTGGAGCTGAACGATTTATTTATAGAACTAGAAGGGGATGTTGACCTCAGTGGATGTATGGAAGGGGCAAAAGATGTTGAGCCAGGTTTTGAAGAAGTACGTTTCACTATAAACATTAATTCAAATTCACCAGAAGACAATATTCGGGACCTGGTGGAATTAATGGAAATCAGATGCCCGGTTTCTGACTCTTTACAGCGCAATATTAAAGTCAATGGAAATTACAAAACTTTACAAAAAGTATAGATTTAAACCATTGATAATTTCTTTTTAACGGCCAGCTAAAATAGCTGGTTTTTTTATCCTAAAAGAAGGTTAATTCCAGGCTAAAAATCTGTTCGAACTAGGCAGAAACCTGGATTGTTGTTAAAAGCCCAGGGCTGTGTGCTATAAACCCTGCCTACGCGCAGTTATTTGATACTTTCGTGCCAGTGTCCACCGTGAAGTCTTTGATAGGTATCACCTTCGGTTAAACTCCATTCTCTAACATTGCTGCTCATGTCATATAAGCCCAGTGCGTTGGGCTTTTTCAACCCCACCCCATGGCATATAATGGTTAAAGCCGTGTCCGACCATTAGATCATCACAGGGAGGGCATTTTCATTACTGGGAAGTCATTGTTCTTGCCTTTCAGAAAAGATTCCAGAGGTTCTACTGCAAAATCATGGATTACCTGAATGTGCTTGCTCCCTTCTGATAAAATAATATGACTATATCTTATCAGATTATTTCAGGAAGGGAAACTAGTGCAGGTAAATATATCTTGCTTAATAATGTGGGATTTGTGCTAATATATTTTGCTGGTTTACACTAGGAGACTGTTGCAAAACTCCCTGACAACTTAGCAGAAAAACTTATCAAATAATGCCTTAAAAACACCTATAATCCCTGGTATTTCAAGCATTTATGTGGTATAATATAGTTAAGTTTAGGATGATAATTTTATACATACCAGGGGGAAATTACATTGATGGACAGAAAATCCGAACAGAAATCTTTT
>PWDW01000242.1 GCA_003553225.1 Halanaerobiaceae bacterium | reverse complement strand
TAGCTTCTGCAGGTACTGCATATTTAATGGGTGCTGAGAAAGAAGATCTGTACCAGGGCCTGAGTAATATTCAGGATATTCCGGGCCGCTTTGAACAGGTTGATTGTGGCCAGGATTTTGGGGTGATTGTGGATTATGCCCATACCCCGGATGGCCTGGAGAATGTTCTCCAGGCAGCCCAAAGGATCACTGAAGGAAAAATTATTGCTGTCTTTGGATGTGGGGGGGACCGGGATCGAGAGAAACGTCCTTTAATGGGAAAAATCGGAGTCCAGTATGCTGATTACTGTTTTATCACTTCGGACAATCCACGTTCAGAAGACCCCCGGGCTATTATTTCACAGATTGAAAAGGGAATACAGGAACAATCCACTGCAAATGATGATTCACCGAGCTATGAAGTTGTTTCCGACCGCAGGACAGCTATTGCAGAAGCTATCAGAAAAGCTGGTCCAAAAGATATGGTACTTATTCTGGGTAAAGGACATGAGACAACTCAGGTATTTGAGGATCATATCGTAGAATTTGATGACCGGGAAGCGGCAAAACAGGTTCTTCAAAAAATAGATTGTGGTGATATGAAGTGAAGACTCTCTTAGTGGAAGACATACTGCAGGCTGTAGAGGGCAGGCTGCTGCAGGGTAATGACAGGACAGAGATTAAAGGGGTTAGTACCGATACCAGAACTCTCCGGCCGGGTGAGCTGTTTATTGCCCTGATCGGAGATAATTTTGATGGTCATTCTTTTATTACCGAGGCCCTTGATAAAGGGGCCGGAGGTCTGATTGTTGACCGAAAGATTGATCTGGAATCTGGATCCCGGATACCGGTAATCATGGTTTCGGATACCACCCGTGCTTTACAGGATTTAGCTGCATTTTACCGCCGCTCCTTATCCCGGCTAAATGTAATAGGAATCACGGGTAGTGTGGGTAAAACAACCACCAAGGATCTTTTGGCTTCTGTCCTGAGCCGAAAATATAAGGTATTAAAAACTGAAAAAAATTTAAATAATCATATAGGTGTCCCCCTCAATTTGCTAAGGCTGAAAGGTGATGAGGACTTTGCAGTCCTGGAAATGGGGATGAATCAAAAGGGAGAAATCCGCAGACTGGCAGAGATAGCAGCACCTGATATTGGCGTTATTACAAATGTGGGCCCGGTTCATCTGGAAAATTTAGAGACGGTGGCCAATGTGGCCCGGGAGAAAAGCGAACTTGTCAGGGCCCTGCCGGAAGATGGTATGGTGGTTCTAAATTATGATGATCATTATGTAAAAAAAATGAAGCATCACTTTGCGGGTAGTGAAGTTTTATTTTTCAGTCTTGAAAACAGAACGACCTCTGTTTATGCTGATAATATTTCATATTCCGACCAGCGGAGAGCAATGGAATTTACAGTTCATTACAGTGATGGTCTATCTCAGAACTGCCGGTTAACAAAACCGGGCTATCATAATGTATATAATGCACTTCCGGCCTGTATTCTGGGCAGGAAGGTGGGGCTGGATGCCGAAGAAATAGAGAGTGGACTCCTGTACTGCAGTTATACATCACTGCGGATGGAGTTTGTGGAACAGGATGATTATTTAATAATAAATGATTCTTATAATGCAAATCCTCTTTCGGTAAAATCTTCTCTAAAACTGCTCAGCGGGTTTACCGGTCCGAGGAGACTGGCTGTTCTGGGTGATATGCTGGAGCTGGGGTCCGAAAAATATGATGCCCACCGGGAAGTTGGTAAGTGGCTGGAAGCTTTTAATATTGACATTTTAGTGACCGTAGGAGAATTAATGAGCCTGGCTGCTGAACAGGCTAAAAAAGAAGGGCTGCCCGCGGATAGAGTTTTTGTCTGTAAGGATAAACCTGAGGCCGCCCAGCTGCTGGCAGAAATTATTCAGCCCGAGGATACTATTTTATTTAAGGGCTCCCGGGGAATGGCTCTGGAAGAGCTGGTCGATATGTTAAAAAAACACAGGGAGGAAAAAAAGTGAGTTCACTGTTTATGGCCACAGGACTGCCTTTTTTTATAATTGTACTTCTGGGGCCCCTGTTTATCAGGATTTTAAAAAAATTAAATTTTGGCCAGCAGATTCGCAGTCAGGGACCCGAATCACACAGTGAAAAGGAGGGAATTCCCACTATGGGAGGTGTGGCAATTATTTTGGCCCTGCTTCTGAGCTCATGGTTTGTTCTGGAGCCGGAAAGTGATGTAATCTGGGCTCTGCTGATCACCTGTGGTATGGGCTGTATTGGTTTTTTAGATGATTATCTGCAGATAAGAGCTCAGCGTTCCCTGGGTCTTAAAGCCAGATATAAAATTAGTGGTCAGTTTTTATTGGGCCTGCTTTTGGCACTATATACTTACAGATACAGCTCAGTGGGGGCTGATATTCTTCTTCCGGGAGGGAACATTATTTCACTGGGAGCAGGGATTATTCCCTTTATCATGCTCACGGTGGTCGGAACGGCAAATGCGGTTAATTTAACTGATGGACTTGATGGACTGGCTTCAGGAATTACCGTTACTGTGGCCGGTCTGCTGGGTATTTTCCTCTGGCAGCTGAATAATCTGCAGCTGAGCCTGTTTTCTTTAATTGTGGCCGGAGCCTGTATAGGTTTTTTGTGGTATAATTCTCATCCGGCCCGGGTTTTTATGGGTGATACCGGTTCTTTAGCACTGGGGGGAGCTATTTCTGCGGTGGCGGTTCTGGCTGGAGCAGAAATATTGCTGCTGATAGCCGGGCTTGTTTTTGTGGGGGAGACACTTTCAGTAATGATCCAGGTTACATATTTTAGGATAACGGGTGGGCGCAGAATTTTTGCAATGACACCTCTGCACCACCATTTTGAACTTAAGGGCAAAAAAGAAAGTAAAATAGTGGCCTGGTTTATAATAATGAGCCTGGTCTTCTGTGGACTGGGACTATTTTTGTTCCAGCCCTTTTTTTAAATTTTGATTTTTCCCCTAACTACGGTTAAAATTTAAGTATATACTGTCCTTAATGAAGTATTAGTTATGGATGAAGCAAGATTGTTCAGAAAGCATTATCCCGGTATTTTCGAGGATGAAAAATAATTAACAAAAAACGGTAATTTCCAGGAAGGAATACCGCTTCCCGGCACCACAGTTCGAAACCGTAGTTCAAAACCTCAGGAATAAAGTATTTGAGGGCGGACAAAGATCCTGAATGTAATTTTTATCTTCTTTTTGTATCTTATAATACTGATAATCCTGATTTATTCAAAAATTGATGAGGAGATTTATTATTATGATGGATATTGCAGGAAAGACTATTACCATGGTTGGCCTTGCCAAAAGAACAGGAGTAGCTGTGGTTAAGGCTCTCGGTGATAAAGATGTAAACCTTATTGTCTCCGATATAAAACCTGAATCAGAACTAAAAGAACAGCTGCAGGAACTTAAAGATTATAATCTGACACTTGATCTCGGGGGGCACAGTGAAAGGGCTCTAGACTGTGATTTAATTGTGGTTAGTCCCGGGGTGCCTCTTGATCTGGAACTTTTTGATAAGGCGGAGCAGAGACAGATACCGGTAATCAGTGAGATTGAGCTGGCCTATAATTTAACCAGCAGCAGGATTGTGGGGATAACCGGAACTAATGGAAAAACAACCACTACCGGGCTAACGGGTGAGATTATGGACCGGGGTCTGGATCAAAAAGTAATTACGGCCGGGAATATCGGAAAACCACTGATTAATGAAATTAAAAAAACCGGTCCCCGGGATTGGCTGGTGGTGGAACTGAGTTCTTTTCAGCTGGAGACGGTGTGGGAATTTAGACCGGAGATTGGTGTTTTTCTTAATTTTGCTCCTGACCATCTGGACCGTCATAAAAATATTGAAAATTACCTGGCGGCCAAAAAAAGAATTTTTGCCCGCCAGACAGCAGATGATATCTCAGCTGTAAATATGGATGATCAGGATGCTGTTGAGGCTGCTGCCGGCTCTCGGTCCCAAAGATATGGAGTTTCCTTACAGCAGACCTTAAAAAGGGGTATCTGTTTACAGGATAATAATTTTATTTTCCGGGATGGTAAAAAAAGTTCACGGGAAAAAATATTTTCCAGAGCTGATGTTTCTTTACCCGGGGATCACAATTTATACAATACCGCTTTTGCCGCTTTGATTTCCCGGCTGGCCGGAGTTAAGCCGGAAATAATCCAGCAGTCTATCAAAGAATTTAAACCGGCTGCCCACCGTCTGGAAAAGGTTCAAGAGCTGTCTTCCGGTACGGTGTTTATTGATGATTCTAAGGCCACCAATCCGGCGGCAGCAGTTTGTGCAATTCGAGCCAGTGAAAGACCACTGGTCTTAATTGCAGGGGGCCAGGACCGGAAGGCTGATTTTTCCGGGTTGAGTGAAGAGATTGTGCAGAAGGTTCAGTATGTGGTTTTAATGGGAGAAACAGCCGGTAAAATCAAAGAGCTCCTGGATAAAAAAAGATATAATTGTTATTCTGTTAAGCAAAATATGGAAGGGGCGGTCCGTAAAGCTGTTGAAGTTTGTTCTCCAAAATCAACAGTTCTGCTGTCACCCGGATGCCCCAGCTGGGATATGTATGAAAGTTATAAAAAGCGGGGAAAAGAGTTTCAATTTTATGTAAATAAACTTACTGCCGGCTGCTGATCTATTTTAAAAGAGGGAGTTTGTACTCAAGTTATTTAGCTGATTGGAATATTAACATCTTTGAGAACAGTTTTGAGAACAGTAATGATTCAGAGTGCTTCCGTGGTACATCAGCTAAAGAAACTGCTTAAAGAAGTTAAGAATCCTTGTTTGCGAGTGAATTTTACGAATGGGTGGGTATATTATCAAGAACTATTCTTTCCCGGGCCTTAAGAAAAGGTAAGAAGATTAGAGGAGACCAGAGGAGGGGCAAAATGAAAAACCAGCAGAGTGAATCACCGGATCTAATTCTTTTATTTATAGTTTTTACTCTCCTGGCTGTGGGCCTGATGATGGTGCTCAGTGCCAGTTCTGTAAGCTCCTATAATCTTTTTGGAGATGCCCACCGGCTTTTCAGAAGTCAGCTGATGTGGACGGCAGCTGGTGCAGCAGTTATGCTCTTCTTTATGAAATTGGATTATCATTATTTTTTACAGCTGGGTCGCCCGGTGCTGCTGGGCAGTATTTTGCTGCTGATTGTTGTTTTATTACCGGGTATTGGCTGGATATCCGGAGGTGCCAGAAGATGGCTGGTACTGGGGCCGATCCGACTTCAGCCTTCTGAAATAGCAAAATTGGCTCTTATTATTTATACGGCCGGATTTTTATATCGTAAACAGGAAAAGACGAAAAATTTTGTCCGGGGAGTGCTGCCCCCGGTACTGGTTTTTGGATTAATATTTTTGCTGATAATCATGCAGCCGGATCTGGGCACCGGGGTTACCATGGCCGGGTCTTTTGTGATTCTGCTTTTTGCCGCAGGGATAAAATTCAAACATTTATTTTTGCTTATTCTTTCCGGGGCCGGAATTTTTGTTTATTTTGTTTTTAGTGAGGGCTATCGTTATCGACGGCTGATGGCATTTCTTGACCCCTGGTCAGACCGCCTGGATTCAGGTTATCATGTTATTCAATCTTTAATAGCCCTGGGAACCGGGGGCCTGACCGGAGTTGGTCTCGGAGGCAGCCGCCAGAAATTTTTGTATCTTCCTGAACCGGGGACTGACTTTATTTATGCTATTTTGGGTGAAGAGCTGGGTTTTATTGGGGCCTTTAGTGTACTCATTTTATATCTCCTTTTAGCCTGGCGGGGGTATAGAATTGCTCTGCGGGCTGGGGATCGTTTCGGGGCTCTGCTGGCCGTGGGTCTTACTTCAATGATTATTCTGCAGGCTGTAATCAATGTGGGAGTTGTTACTTCCTCCCTGCCGATTACGGGTATTACCCTGCCTTTTATAAGTTATGGGGGGACTTCAATGGTGATTATGATGGCCGGGGTGGGCATTCTGCTCAATATATCAAAAAATCAGATAAATTGAGGTGAATTATGAAACCAAAAGCGGTAATTACGGGGGGAGGTACGGGTGGTCATATATATCCCGCCCTTTCTGTGGCCAAAAAATTAATAGAGAAAGAATGGGATATTCTGTATATTGGTTCCCGGCAGGGAATGGAAAAGGAAATCATTAAACGGGAGAATATTGATTTTAGAGCAATCTCCGTTGCTCCTTTTCCACGCCGATTTAGTTTTTCTTTGCTGAAAGCAGTGCTTGTTTCTATGGGTGGTTTTGGGCAGTCTTTAAAACTTTTACGTTCATATAAACCTCAAATTGTACTTGGAACCGGTGGCTTTGTGGCCGGTCCTGTTGTTCTGGCCGGCAGTCTTCTGGGAGCCAAAACAATAATCCATGAACAGAATGTTTTTCCCGGATTTACCAATCGTCTGCTGTCACGTAGAGCAGATAAAGTTGCTTTAAATTTCGGGGAAGCTGTTGAGTATTTTCCCGGTGAATTAAAAACCAAAGCGGTAGTTACCGGGAATCCGGTCCGGGAAAAAATCAGAAAGGCAAAAAGAAGTGAGGGTATCAAAAAGCTCGGTCTCAAGAAGCAAAAAACCACACTCCTGGTTCTGGGGGGCAGTCAGGGTTCGGAAAGTATAAACCAGGCCATGGATAGAGTCTGCCGTTATGCTTCCGAAGAAAAAGGATTACAAATCATATATATAACCGGGAAAAATAAGTACTCAGCTGTGAAAGAAAGACTGGGTTCTATTCGGGAACGGAATTCTGATCTGCATCTTAAGCCCTATCTGCATAATATAGAGTGGGCTTATGCAGCTGCTGATTTAATGGTCTCCCGGGCCGGAGCGACCGTACTGGCTGAAATTACCGTTCAGGGCCTTCCGGCTATTTTGATTCCTTATCCCCATGCCAGTGGGGATCATCAGAGCTATAATGCTCAACTTCTGGCAGGTGAGGGGGCGGCTGTGGTAATTCCCGATGAAAAACTAAGTGGGGAAATACTGCTGAAAGAAATAAAGAAAATAACATCTAAGCCCGGTCATCTTCAAAAAATGGCTGAAAACAGTAAAAAGATGGGCTACCCTGAAGCCCTGAATAATATAGTGGAAGAAATAGAAAATCTCAAATGATAAGACTGCTGCTCATATTGCTGCAGCATTCTTCAGTAAAATTGATGGTTATCCTGCAAAAAGTGGTGTATTTAGATTTTTAATTTAGGATTGCTTTCCTGACAGCAATGTTATTTCTTAAATTAAATAAAATTGACTTTTGGCAGTACAACCATTGATTTGTAAGCAACGGTATTTTTTAACTACAAAAAATTTGTTATTGAAATTTGTATTTAATTTTCTAAAATGTAGTCATCAGGTATTATTTTGTGTTATAATTAAGGAGGATGCAGGTTTATGACAAAAGAAAAGATTCACCTCATTGGAATAGGTGGCATTTCCATGAGCGGGATAGCCAGGATACTTCTAAAGCGGGGCTATCAGGTATCAGGCTCTGATATTAAAAACAGCACAGCTCTAGAAAATCTCAAAGAAATGGGGGCTGATATATATATTGGTCATGATCCCGATAATGTTAAAATGGTGGAGCGGGTTGTGGTCTCCAATGCTGTTCCTGAAGATAATATTGAATTGAAATATGCCCGTGGTCAAAAACTGCCGGTACATGATCGGGCAGAAATGATTGATAGATTAATGGAGGACTACCGGGGAATTGCAATTTCCGGCACTCATGGAAAAACTACAACTACATCCCTTGTTACTTCTCTGCTGCTGCAGGGAGGTCTGGATCCCGGGGTTATGCTGGGGGGGAATATGGATATCCTTTCGGGGAATGCCCGGAATGGTCAGGGAGAATTTTTTGTTACGGAAGCAGATGAGAGTGATGGTTCTCTGCTGTATTACAATCCGGAAGTTGCCGTAATTACCAATCTGGAGCTGGATCATCATGATTTTTATGATCGGGAGGAAAAGTTAAAAAAGTTTTTCGCATATTTTTTGAAAAAAGTGGCTCCTGAAGGCAAAATAATTGCCCCCACTGATGATAAACTGCTTGCGGAAATTTTGGATAAAAATGATTCCCGGGTTTCTACATATGGCCTAAATAAGGGTGATTTAGCTGCCCACAATATAAGACTGGCTCCCTTTAAAAGTTTTTATACGGTTTATTTAAAAGAGAACAAATTGGGTGAAATTATGCTGCCGATTCCGGGAGTATACAATATACTAAATTCTCTGGCTGCGGTGGCTGTGGCTTTTTATACTGGGCTGGAATTTGGGGAAATAAAAAAATATTTAGCCGAATATAAGGGGGTTAAGAGGCGTTTTGAGAAAAAAGGTTTTTTGGGGGATATACCTGTAGTTGATGACTATGCCCATCATCCCACTGAAATAAAAGCTGTTTTGAAAACGGCTCAAAATACTGAGTATAATAGAATTATTGCCGTTTTTCAGCCCCACCGGTATTCCCGGACCCGGCATCTTATGAAGGAGCTGAGCTGTTCTTTTAAATATGCTGATAAATTAATAATGACCGAAATTTACGCTGCTGATGAAAAACCCACCTCAGAGGTAAATGCAGAAAAGCTGGCAGAAATGACCGCCGAAAACAGTGACTCTGATGTTGAATTTATTGTGGATTTTGAAGATATAAAAAGCAGATTAAAAGAGATTATACAGCCCGGTGATCTGCTGATAACACTGGGTGCTGGTGATGTAACTGAGATTGGAGATGAGCTGTTATCTGAACACTAAAAGGGGTTGTTGATAATGCCCGGGAAAAGGTTTATAATAATATTAGTGCTGTTTCTTATCACATTGGCCGTATTATCTTTTTTATTATCCCCTTTTTTTACTGTTCGCAGCCTGGTTATTGATGGTCTGGATTATCTGCACAGAGATGAAATCAGGGAAGTTCTCCAGCCTGCTGTGGGGCAAAATATCTGGATGGTTGATCTCACTCAGCTGGAACAAAAACTGAGAGATAAAGGATATATACATAATTCTTCAGTGGAACGGAGACTGCCCGGAAAACTTTATGTGGAGGTAAGTGAGCGTAAACCTCTGGCGGCTGTTAGCAATAATGGGGAGTATTTTGCCGTATCCAGAGAAGGATATATCCTTAAAATAGATAATAAAGATAATTATAAAATTCCCGTAATAGAAGGAGGAGGTTTTGTCTTTTCCGGGAATAAAGTAGTATTACCTTCCTATCAGGAACGGGTACTTGAAAAATTGGACACTCTTCCAGAAGAAGTTTTGGCCGTGCTTAAAAAAATAGTTTATGAAGAACAGAAATTAACTTTATTTTTAAAATCTGATATTCCAGTTTATATGGGGAGCATATCAAATCTTGACCGCAAATTTCTTTTTTTGGAATCAACCGTGGAAAAGATTACCAGAGAAGAGCTTCAGGTTGAGTATGTAGACCTGGAGGTGATAGGTCGTCCGGTCATCAAAGAGAGATAGGCAAAAGGAAAAGAACAGAGACATTTTTTGGAATTTGATTTTGTAGATTGGTCAGATCCTGTTTGTTTTTATTTTTATTGTTAAAATTGGGGAGGAGGGATTTTTTTGAATTCAAGTAATATTATTGCCGGACTGGATATAGGCACCACCAAGATTTGTGCAGTTATTTCTGAAATAACCGAGGATGATGAACTGGAGATTATTGGGATTGGACTATCACCTTCATCAGGCCTAAAAAAAGGAATAGTTGTGGATATTGAAAAAACCAGTCAGGCTATTAATGAAGCGGTAAAGAAAGCGGAAAGAATGGCCGGCAGAGAAATCGATTCAGCTTATGTGGGGATTGCCGGAGCTCATGTATCTTCGGTAAACAGCCACGGGGTGGTTGCTGTTACCGGTAAGAACAAGGAGATTGATCGAAATGATGTGGAAAGAGTTCTGGAGGCTTCCAAAGTGATTCCCCTTTCGGCAGAAGAAGAAATAATTCATGTTGTGCCCCGGGAGTTTATTATTGATGGCTGTGAAGGGATCAAAGATCCTCTGGGGATGTCCGGGGTGAGACTGGAAGTTGATACCCATATTGTAACCGGTTCTACAGCCTCTATTCAGAATCTGGTGAAAAGTGTAATGCGAACTAACCTGGAAGTACAGGAACTTGTTTTAGAGCCTATGGCTTCCAGTAAGGCGGTACTCTCAGAAGATGAAAAAGAGCTGGGTGCTGCTCTGGCTGATATCGGCGGGGGTACCACCGACATTATTGTTTATCATGAAGGCAGTATAACATATACTTCTGTACTTCCGGTAGGAGGTAACCATGTCAGTAATGATATAGCCGTTGGTTTAAGAACTCCGGTATCTGAGGCAGAAAAAATTAAGATAAGGTATGGGTCCACTGTATCCGATGAGGTTAGCCAGGATGAATACATAAATGTTATGGCAGCCAGTGGTCTAAAAGAAAACAAAATATCCCGCAAAAAATTAAGTCAGGTAATAGAACCACGAACCAGAGAAATATTTAAAATGATTAAAAAAGAGCTGGCAGACGCAGGGGCCAGGGATTTAATACCGGCCGGACTGGTTTTGACTGGAGGTGCTTCTCTTCTGGAGGGCACAGAAAAACTGGCAGCTGAAGTAATTAATCTTCCGGTGCGCTGTGGCAGTCCTGATTATATAAATGGTTTATCTGATGTTATTGAAAATCCGGTATATGAAAAAAAAGGTGATTCAGTACCACAGGCTATATTTTCTACTTCAGTAGGTATTTTGCAGTATGGACGGGAAGCATCCAGCAATAATACCACAGGTCTGGGTAGAAAAGAAAAAAGCAAAGAAACTGTAAATAATTTCTTCAAAAAATTAAAAAATTGGTTTAACGATTTTTTCTAAGAGGAGGCAGGAAAAATGTTTGATATTGGTACTGAAGTTGAACAGTTTGCTGATATAAAAGTTGTGGGTATTGGTGGGGGAGGTAATAATGCTCTTAATCGTATGATTGAAGAAGGGCTGGATGGTGTTGAGTTTGTGGCCATCAATACTGATGCTCAGGCCCTGATGTCTTCTGATGCTGAGGTTACAATTAGAATAGGAAATGAAATAACCGGGGGCCTGGGTGCCGGTGCCGACCCTGAAATTGGCCGGGAAGCTGCTGAAGAAAATGCGGATGAAATCAGAAAAGAACTGGAAGGTTCAGATATGGTATTTATAACTGCCGGCATGGGTGGGGGTACAGGAACCGGTGCGGCCCCGGTTGTTGCCCGTCTTTCAAAAGATGTCGGGGCCCTTACCGTAGGGGTGGTTACCAAGCCCTTTACTGTGGAAGGTACCCAGCGGATGACAAAAGCTGAAAATGGAATAGATGAGCTTAAAGAAGAAGTTGATACTCTGATTACCATTCCCAATGATCGACTCCTGGATGTAGCTGTGGAACAGACCAGTTTAATTGAAGCTTTTAAAATAGCGGATGATGTTTTACGTCAGGGAGTTCAGGGGATTTCTGATTTGATAACAATAACCGGGATCATAAATCTGGATTTTGCAGATGTGAAAACAATAATGACTGATGCCGGTTCAGCTTTGATGGGTATAGGAGATGCCCAGGGTGATAATCGGGCTACTGAGGCCGCCCGCCATGCTATTGATTCTCCACTTCTGGAAGCTTCTATTGAAGGAGCCCAGGGTGTGTTAATCAACATTACCGGGGGAGCCAACCTGGGAATTCATGAGGCTAATGAAGCTGCCCGGGTGGTTCAGGAAGTTTCAGATCCTGATGCCAATATTATTCTGGGAGCGGTAATTGATGAAGAAATCGAAAATGAAGTCAAAGTAACCGTTATTGCCACTGGATTTGACTCCGGAACATCCCGTCAGAAAACAGAAACCTTTTCCGGGGAACAGCCAACTCAGGATCAGGAAGATTTTGATGTAGATGACTTCTCCGGTGATGAGCTTGATATACCTGCATTTTTGCGCCAGGAAAATGAATAATTTATTACCAGACAATATGTTAAATACAAAAGCTAAGATATTATTATAATATACTGCTGGAGAAAGTTTACAGATCAGGTGATTGCTGATGAGTGACCGGGATCAGGTGGTAAATTTAAATAAAAAAAAGCGGAGCAACACCCGGCAGGATAATAAAATTTCTCTCTATTTAATTTTACTTGTGGGTATAGTGTTTATTCCGCTTTTTCTTTATCTTGTTTTTTTTCACAGCCGGACAGAGATTATTGAAGCCCGCCCCGGAAAACTGGTTGATGGATTTGAGTCCCGGGCCCTGCTGGTAAGAGAGGAAGAAGTTTTCGAGGCTCCCCAGGAGGGCAGGATATCACTTCAGGTTGATGAAGGGGTCCGGGTGAAAAAAGGCCAGGAAGTATTGAAGATTGATGACAGCAGGGTATACAGTCAGCTTCCGGGAATTATCAGTTATGCCCGGGATGGGATGGAAGACCTTTTGAATCCCGGAAATATTGAAAATATTTCTCCCAAAGATTTTAATAAAATTGAGGGAGATTTTTTTCAGCTTTCACGAAACTCTCAGGTACAAACAGGTGATTTTTTATACAGAATTACCGATAATTATCATTTATATCTTGTTTTTTTGATTGACCGAGATGAAGCTCTCCGTTATCGTGAAGGAGAGGTTGTTTTTATTGAGAAAATTTCCGGTGAATCCGATTTGAACCGGTCAGCTGTAGAATCTATTAATCTGTTTGGCCGTCAGGCAATGATTTCTGTAAAAATGAATAATTTTGTTAGAGAATGGCTTAATATGCGATGGGTTGAGGTTAAATTCATTAAGAATATACATCGAGGGATTGTAATCCCCCATAGAGCAGTTTTTAACAGCCCTGAAGGGAAAGGCCTGCTTGTTGTGGATCGCAGTGGTAATATTAATTTTCGAGAAGTTGAAATTGAAATCCGGGCTGAAAATAATCTTATTGTAAATAATTTAAATATAGGGGAAAGAATAATTGCCAATCCGGAATCTGTTGATTATGGAAGGAGAGATTGACATATGATTGATAAAGAACAGCTGTCTGATAGATTATCCCGGGTAGAAGAAAAAATTAACAAATATGCCCGCAGTGTAGGCCGCAGTTCTGATGAAATAAAAATGGTAGCGGTAAGTAAAAGCCAGCCCCTGCAGAAGATTGAATATTTTTTGGACAGAGGGGTGAGGTTGTTTGGAGAAAATAGAGCCCGTGAGCTGCGCAAAAAGAACAGAAAACTGCAGGAGACAGATATATCCTGGCATTTTGTTGGACATTTACAGCGAAATAAGGTAAAATATCTTTTAAGAATGAAAAATTGTGTAATGATAGAGTCTCTGGACAGCAGAAGACTGGCCCGGGAAATAGACAAACGGGCTAAAAAAAATGATAGAATTATGCCCCTTCTCGTACAGGTTAATGTAGGAGGAGAGGATAGCAAATATGGAATTAAGCCTGAGGATACACTTTCTTTTATTCAGGAAGTATCCCGGCTGGAAAATATTGAGCTGAAGGGTCTGATGACACTTCCTCCCTATAAAGAAAATCCGGAAGAGGTTCGTCCATTTTTTAAACAGCTGTGTGAAATAAAAGACCTGGTCCAAAAAAAAGGTTTTGCGGAAATAAAAGAACTTTCTATGGGCATGTCCCATGATTTTCATATAGCTATAGAAGAAGGGGCTACCATTATTAGAGTGGGTAGGGCTTTATTTGGCCCCCGGGAGAATTAAGGAGGTATCGAGGGTGACTAATTTATTAATCTCAACAGTAAGTATTCTTTTTACTTTATTATACTGGTTTATAATAATTAGAGTTATTCTTTCCTGGTTTGGTCCTAATATAGATGATCCGCGCTGGAGAAGTGTATTACAATTAATTTATAATATTACAGAACCAATTCTGGCCCCGATCAGGAATTTACTGCCTACAGGTAATATTGGTATTGATTTTTCTCCTTTTATTGCAATAATTGCCTTAAGTATTATCAGAAGTATTTTAGTAAGTATTTTGCGAAGTATTGCCCTCTAATTTATTGTCAGATTGAGTGAGGAGCTGGTTTATATTATGCTGGACAAAGAAAAACTTCTATCCCATTTACATCGTGAAGATGACAGGCAGCTGGGGGGATATATTCTGGATCAAATGGAGCTGGTAAAAAAAAGACAATCAGAACAGTTTACCGATTTTCTAAATCCCCATCAGCGAGATATTGCCCTTAATATAATTAAACAGATCAATGACATTAACTATCTGGTTGATGGCGGCTACAAAGAAGCCGAGAGAAAGAGAATAGGTGTTTTCCCTGATTTTTTATTTCCCGATCATATCGAGGTTCCGGTCTGTGTTTTAGAGATAAAAGGGAATTTTAACTTCAGGTCTGTAAGTCATGGTGATTTTTTAGGTTCCCTGATGGGTCTGGGGTTAAAAAGAAAAAAGGTGGGGGATATTCTGGTCTTAGAAGATAGAGCCCAGATTGTTATTGCTGAAGAAAATAAAGAAACTGTGCTTTATGAACTGAAAAGTGTACATGAGGTTCCGGTTGAGGTCAAAGAGATTGACCGGGAGGATATAGAAATACCCACCAGGCATACCAAAGATATACAGGCAACGGTTCCTTCCATGAGGCTTGATGCTGTAGCTGGTGCCGGTTTTGGAGATTCTCGCAGTAAGATATCACGGGATATAGAACAGGGAAAAGTGAAATTAAACTGGTGTCCGGAATCTGATCCTGCTGCAGATGTAGAGGTCAATGATTTAATTTCAATTCGCCATAGAGGTCGCATTAAAGTAGCAGAAAGAAGGGGCTTATCTAACAGAGGGCGGATCAAGCTTCTGTTAAAAAGATATACCTGAGGAGGATATTATATTTATGAAATTTTCTCCAGTTGATATTTATAATAAGGAGTTTAAAAAATCTGTAGTCGGGGGCTATAATATTGATGAAGTAGAAGACTTTCTTGATGAAATAGGAATAGCCTATGAAAAATTAATGAAAGAAAAAAATAAGCTTAAAAAGGAAAAAATCGAAATTTCACAAAAACTCAAAAATTATGAGGACCTGGAAGATAAACTGGACAATACCCTGGCCCGGGTGAGCGAGACTATTGACACCAGGACTGAAAAAGCCAGGAAGGAAGCTCAGAATATAATAAATCAGGCTCACCAAAAAGCAGAGGCCAGGATTAAGGAAGCGGAAAAGAAAGCCCAGGAAATAATTGAAGGTGCAAATCAGGAAGCTTCCACAATTATAAATCAGGCCCGGGAAGAAAAAAAACAGGTCAGCCAGGAGATGGAGGATAAGCACCAGGAGACAAAAGAAGAGATCAGAAATGAGCGCAAAAAACTGGAGAATATAAAAGAGACAAGAGAGCTATTTGAATTAAGGTTAAAAAATATGATCCAAAATATACAGATGATTTTAGATGAAGAAAACAGCAGAGACTTTGAGGATTTTAAATAGTGTGTGATAAAGATTTAGGTTACAATATACTGTACCAATCAATAAGAAGGTATAATTAAAACGAGAAGGTATAATTAAAACGAGAAGG
>PWDW01000001.1 GCA_003553225.1 Halanaerobiaceae bacterium | reverse complement strand
GAGATAGTTTTAACCCTGGAACCGATTAATAGATATGAAACCAATCTGTACAATACAATTGCGGAGATGAAAGAAGTGATAAATAAATTAGACAAAAGTGATAATATCGGTATTCTGGCAGATACTTTTCATATGAATATAGAAGAGGCAGAAATCGCCGGCGGATTTAGGAGGTGCTCCGACCTTTTAACACATGTCCATTTGGCAGATAGCAACAGATGGGCACCCGGATGTGGGCATATAGATTTTAATGAAGTTATAAGCGTATTGAATGAAATAGATTATAAAGGGGCTATATCTGCAGAGATCCTGCCCAAACCTGATGCTGATCGCAGTGCTGAGCTGGCGATTATGGAGATGGAAAAATTAGGCTTGTAAAATACTGAAGCGAAATAAAACGATGGAGGAATATAGATGACTGCCAGTCTTTCGAGATTTTACATATATGAAAAAAGTGAGATATCATTCGGAACTTCCAGGTTTCTGCTGCTGAAAAACAGCGATAATGAGAAATATCTTTATGTGGAGGGAGAAAAATCTGATTCTTTCAATGACCCGGCTGCTAAAGTGGCAGAAGGTTGTATTTTCCCCCTGACAAATGAAAATGCATATCAGCTGGCCAGGATATTTCCATGGTTAAAACCGCAAAAGCTGGGCAGAAAAAAAGCCTTTGGTTTTGGGGATAGGATTGGTCTTGCCACTCCGGGCCATCTTAAAAGCATTGAGAAATACGATGTTAAACCTGTACTGGCTCAACAATCCATCAGAGAGATGGATCGGGTGAATAGAAGTCCACAGGATGTAGTAGCTTCTTCAATCTGGGGGGCTTTTGAGAGGAATTACACAGAAGGCTTTGGAGCAGATGCCGATCATTTAAAGACTGAAGAAGATGTAAAGAAATCTGCTGCCGCAGGTTTCAGAATGTTCACCTGTGATCCGGGTGCAGAAGTGTACAATATTTCAAAATTGAGTGAAGATGAAATATTGAAGATTTTTAATGGAATTGAATGCAGTGATATTCTGTTGGATAAATATTTGGATCGTAGCTTTTTAGTTAAAAGCGATAGAACAGATGATGAATTTGAGCTGACATTTAACAGAGAAGACATTATAAGGTCCAGTGTCAAGTATTTTTATGCAGTTGAAAAAGCAATCAAGATGTATTTTCAACTCAAGAAGGAATTTAATGGTAATAATTTTGACTATGAGATTTCTGTGGATGAAACTGCTTCCCCAACAACTCCCAAAGAGCATCTATTCATTGTCAGAGAGTTGATTGATAAAGAAGTTGAATTTGAAAGTATTGCTCCGCGATTCAGGGGTGATTTTGAGAAGGGCATAGATTATAAGGGAGAAATCGGAGAATTAAAAGAAAATCTCAAAATTCATTCTGCCATAGCAGAGAGTTTTGGTAACTATAAGCTCTCATTTCATTCAGGCTCGGATAAATTCAGCATATATCCCTTAATAAGTGAAATTTTAGCTGATCGCTATCATGTTAAAACATCGGGCACCAGTTATCTGGAGGCAGTTAGAGTGGCGGCTTCTAAAAAGCCAGAGATTTTCAAACAAATATATGATCTGTCCAGGATCAATTTTCCGGAAGCCCGGAAGTCTTACAATATTTCGGCACAGTTAGAGAAGGTACCGGAATTATCAGAGATCGACGCAGAAGACTATCCCGGGTGTTTGGACAGGGACGAAATTAGACAGGTTTTACATGTAACCTATGGTTCCATCCTGGAGGGGGATGAGATCAGTAAAGCTTTTTATCAGTGTTTACAGGAATATGATAGCCTTCACTACAATTTTCTTTCTGAACACCTCGATAAACATCTGAACTTATTAGAACAGCAAGAGCGGGGGAAGTAAATTGTAAATGGGGGGAGAACCTGAAACTCAGAGTAATTGTATTTATACTTGTCATAATTGCAATTGCTTTTTTCCTGCTGGGTTTTGGTGTAAACAATACTGTCTCTGAAACAGTTGGAGATTTGACTAGAGAAAGAAATTTTGGAGAAGCCCGCACATTAAAAAATGAGATGTCAGCACTGATTGAAGAAATGAGGACCGAATTAAAACTTGCTGCAGAGGATGGAGATATTCATTATTCTACTGAAGTTTGGGCTCAACAGGAATTGTGGAATGTAGTTGAACCCGAGTTCGACAGTCATAGGTAAAAATAAAATGCCATGAGCAATGACATAGCAGTATTTACGGCAGCTAATGATCAGTTTTGCGTTTTCTCTATAAATCTGCCTCCACTTTGGGATATTTAGGAGGGAGCTTTATCCCCAGAATATCAAAGATTTCACGCTGTTCTTTTTCTACTTTTGTCCTCTGAAAAACCCCGGAAGAATTAAAAATAAATTTTCCTATTTTAAGCTTATTAAGCTCTTTCAAGATCCGGTTCCAGGTCATGTCAGTCTCGTTTTCTGCAACTCTGATCAAAAGCAAAGCCAGCCAGACTAAAAGAACATGAGAGCGGATTCTCTTCTCCAGGCGGTGATAATTAGGCCTTAAATCCAGCTCACTTTTGATGGTCCTGAAGGCGTCTTCTATCTGAAACAGCTGTCTGTAACCAAGAACTATATCTCTTACTGAAAGAGTATCATCGGAAGTCTTTAAAATGTATTTTCCATCGTACTTTTCCTCTTCGCGGATTTGACCTTTGTCCAGTTTAAGACGGCCATCTTTAAGCTGTCTTAAGTATTTGCCAAAAACTTTGTGGGATCTCAACTCGCACATCTTTTTGGTGTGCTGCTCTTCGGGCAGCTGCCTTAAATGCTCAAGGCGATCTTTGATTTCGGAAATGATTTCTTCTCTTTGTTTTTTATCTTTTTTGGCTTCCTCGGAGTTTAAGACTAAGACATAACGAGTTCTGGCTTCCCCGTCACCGACAGTGACTTCTTTGACCTTAAGATCTTCGGTGATGTCTTTGTACCTGCCCGGGCGAGCCATAGCCTCTTTAACTTCTTTCTTTTTCGATCGGAGTTTTTCGCCGGCAATATAATGTCCTCCCGCTCTCTGTAAATAACGGAGGTTATCATCCGAGCCAAAACCACAATCACAAACTGTAATAACTCGTCCTAATTTCCAGCCTACAAGATCGTCCTTGACTTCCTCAATTACAGACATATCCTGTGTATTACCGGGCCAGACCCAGCTTTTAATGGGAATACCACTTCTGGTCACAGCAAGGCCAATTACTATTTGAACCTGACCGGGTCTTTTATCCTTGGAATAGCCCAGCTTCCTAAAATCATCATCTTCCGGGACTTCCCGGGGATCTACTTCAAAATAACTGGAGGTGGTATCGAAATAGAGAAGGTCTATTTCTAGATTAAACATGTGAGCTACAGAATCAAATACTTTATATTCCAATTCTTTTTGGCATTCCAGGAGAAAATCCATCGCACGATAAAGGTTCTGGGATTTTACTGACTTAACACCGGGAATGTAGACTTCATCTTCCACCCAATCTTCGATAGCCAATTTGCTGGAGGGGTTTAAAGCCCGGTTTGCTACCATAGTGAAAATAAGTCTTTCTATATCAATCTCATAATTTCTATCCGAGACAAGTTTTTTGATAATAGAATCGAAATCAAGCT
>PWDW01000116.1 GCA_003553225.1 Halanaerobiaceae bacterium | reverse complement strand
GTAAAATGCATGAATTTGAGCATGCTGTTCAGGCGTGCTTAGATTACGCATAGACACGACTTTTCCATAACGAGCAAGCTCAAATAGTCCGTCATTATAGTAATCATCAGCTTTAACTAATCTTTGCTTCTTATGTTTCTTTTTACTCATGACATAAATCCTCCCTTCGGTAAGAGGATATTTATAAACTCCAACCCCTTCGAAATCGAGGGGGTAAAGATGTCTGAAGTTTCTGCCATTCTATTTAATAAAAAGAATAGTAATGAAAGAAACATAGTAAGCATTGCCGATATTCCAAGCATCATTTTAGAAGAAAACGGATGCTTAATTTTGAAAAGAGTTTAAGGAATTCTTTTGCATCAACTTGTATGAGTTGATTAAATTTTCCCCTCAACGCATTTTATATCAGCTTAAAATTGCTAAAACATTTAGTTACTTTAACTACCCATTATAGACATTAGCAAAATATCATTTTGTAATAATATAATACAAAAGCTTGTAAATTCGTCGTCCTATTTGCGGGAGTTCATTGAGCGTTATTGCGGGTGTATTATTAGATCAAAGTTCCACTTATTTCTTCAATTTTCTCTTAAACATACTGCTTCTACAATTTGTCATAATTTCCTTCTTCGTTTCCCATTTTTTTATAACTTTTTATTGTTATTTCCGTTTTATTAATAGCGCCTTTCAATTCTGCCTGACAGTTATTACTAAAATTGCAAAGTTTCCATTTACACTACATTAAAATAAAATTAGAGCAGGTAGGCACTTGTACATAGTTACCTTTTCGCCCCGCCAAAATATTATATTATAACTCCAGTCCCGCGCCGTTTTCCCTAAGCCATTTTTTGCGTTCCAGGTAATCGGGTAGTATTTTGTCTACGAGGTTCCAGAATTCATGTGTGTGGTGGGGGTAGTACAGGTGGGATAGTTCGTGGACTACGATGTAGTCGATGACCGTGAGGGGGGGCATCATGCATTTTAGAGTAGATCCAGTAACGCTTTCCTTCAATTACCTTTTCAATCTCCTCCATGGAGAGGCTTTCCGGCGTCAGCACGCTTACGCTGCCGTCGGGCTCAATGTAGATGCTCATGGTTTTGCGTTTGCTTTGCCGCAGGTGGTATTCTATGTCCCGGTATCTGGGCATCACTGGATCAGCTCCCGGTGCTTTCTTTTGGCCATTCCAGGAAATCGGTGGCTATCTGCTCTTTGGTTTCTATAACTGCATCAATCCCGGTGAAAAGCAGCATGTCGTCAATTTTCGCCCGGAGGTCTTTCTGCTCTTTGCCCTTGCGCCCCAAATGCTAAAGGATGCCATTCCGTAGTAGTATATTAATTCCAGCAAATATAAAATTCTATCAATGGACAATAATTCCTTTTAAAAATTATAATATACTAATATAGACAACGCTTCTTACAAAAGCTTGAAATCGTTGAAAATTTCTGATAGGGTTTTACCATTAGGAAATTAACTTATTATAGCATTTACTCTTCCAAATGTAATTGGATATATTAATTGCCAGGAATATCGCTCTATTTGGAGTTTAGAAGGACTTCAATATGCAGAGAATTTGGAGATATTACATGTCAAATCTCATACTCCCGATCTTTCCCCTATATCAGAACTGGAAAACTTAAAGAAACTAAAAAATCAAACTCTAAGTTGTAATTTAAAAGACCTTTCCCCTGTTTCCGGTTTGAAAAATTTAGAAGTAATAGATACAGGGTGGGTTCATGTAGATAATATTTCTCCTGTTTCAGAGCTAAATAATTTGAAAGAGTTACGTATAACAACAACCAGTGAAATTGACAGTATGGCTCCTCTTTCAAATCTTGATCAGTTAGAAGTACTTCAACTTAAAACTCCTGCAGATATGGCATATGGGCCTCCCTCTACGTACAACATGTCTTCATTAACTGGTTCAAAAGAAAATTTAAGAGTGCTTATATTAAGTGGAAACAAAATTAGAGAAGAAAGTTATTTGGCAAACTTAACTAATTTGGAAGTGCTAGATATAGGTCGTTGTGATATCAACGATTTTTCTTTTTTAGCTGAACTAAGGGATTTAGAAAACCTGCAAAGAGTTGAATTACGTAGGAGTAAGTTAGATTATGAAGCTGTTGAATATATCGAAAAGTTAAAAGAAGAAGGCATAGAAGTACCATATCATGAACATTTAACCCCTGGAAACGAAAACGATTAAGATTATTCTTGGCAGTTATTATTAATAACTGCCTGTTTAAAAAATTTTTTGTATAGGGGGAGCAAAAACATTGGTTAAGAAGTTTGCTTTGTTAGTGGTAATTTGTAGCCTGGCAATTTTAACAGCTCTTGCTGGTTGCCAGCAGGCAGGCGAGGATAACGGAAAACCGGAAAAAATAAATGAAAAAAATGAAGTGCACCGGGAGCAAAAAAACGGGGAGAAAGAAAACAACGATAAAGAAGAATTAGTAGACATAGAAGAAACCGTTCAGGAGGAAACAGACACTAAAGTAAAAACGGGTGATTTTGTGCAGTTTGGAACGTACTATGATGCACCCGTGTTGTGGAGAGTAATAGATATAGATAATGATGGAGACCTTATGCTGTTTGCCCATAAACTGATATCTAGAAAACCGTTTGACGCTCCGGGAGATTATCATGATGAAGAAAGAAGGAAAGAACGCGGGAGCAACTACTGGAAGGATTCCAATATCCGCCAGTGGTTGAATAGCAAAGAAAAGGATATAGACTGGATACAAAATGAACCATCAGAGGAGGTATTACAGGAAGTATCTGTGCGATCTTTGTCCTCCTTGTCCTACTCCGGGGAAAGTGGTTTTTTAAGTGATGATAATTTCACAGAAAAAGAAAGAGAAGCCATAAAGCCCAGAGAACACAAGGTGCTTTTATTCGAGACAGATAAACATAAAAAAGACGGGGGAAGTGAACAACATGAAATAGACTTTGATGGAAATGGTAGAATACCCCCTGTTAAAAACTTTGATGATGCCTATTATCAAATGGTAGAAGATAGTGTATTTTTACTTTCGCTTCAAGAATTAAAGGAACTGGTTTACGACAGGGGCATGAAATACAGGGCAAAAGCTACAGAGGAATTGGTTAACAAACATCCAGATAAATATCCGGAGGATTTAGATAAACTCCGATATGGATCGTATTACTTGCGCACCCCTGAACATGATTCATCTGTAGGCGTATTTTCTTTAAGAGAAGTTTGTGAACCCTTAATTTTGCATAATTCCGTTACCTCCTCGATAACACATATACGCCCGGCGCTGAAATTGGATTTGTCCCGAGGAATCATAGAATCCGGCTCTGGAGAAAAAGACGACCCCTTTGTTGTAGCCAGATGTAATGTCCCCCCATGTCAAGACACAAACTCTAAAAGGCATTTGCGCTGCACCAAATTTGCCAAGAAATTATGCAAGCTCATGCTAGAACAATCCCTTTTTGTAGCGTAATTGCGCTTATCAAAAGGAGCTCATTAAATTAATTGCCAGTTATAGGTTGTGTTGCTGTTTACTGTGTTTTCGACCGAGTTGTTTTGATTTGGGAGATATGGGAGGCACTTTTTGTGCCAATCCAGCAATAATAAATTAATTTTTATTGCTGCCGGGCACT
>PWDW01000158.1 GCA_003553225.1 Halanaerobiaceae bacterium | reverse complement strand
GCAGAGAGCAGATCACGGTTACTGGTAAAGTGCCGATGACGGTTATTTTTGACTTTAAAGAAAAGCTGAGGGTTATTATTCCCGGCGGAGGTCTGGACGAGGAACTGATTTTACAGCAAAAAACGCATAACCTTGAAGAATTTACCACGCAGATTACTTGTGGTGATATTGATCTGTCAGACGATGAACTACTGGCAAGAATACTGGAAGAAGTGGCTTAAAGGAGTGTTAGAAGTGGAAGAGATCGCAGAATTGATATCAACGGTAGGCTTTCCGATATTTATTGCGATGTATCTGTTGATAAGACTTGAACCGATAATTAAGGATTTGCAGAAGTCGGTTAACATCTTAACTATCGTTGTCGCTAAGCAGGCTGGCGTTGATGTCAGGGAGGCTGAGGTGCTGTCGGGCAAAAGTGGTGATTGTTAAAAGGAGGCTTTTATATTGCTTGAAGAGCTGCTGCCGAGAGTGCTGGCAGCTTTTTTAGTGGCTTTAATGATTGACCGGGCTATTGAGAGGTTAAGAAAGTAACGAAAGGGGGTTTGGGCATGAATATTGTTAAGGATTTTATACCTGCTGGGATGGAGCATCGACCAATGACGAATCCGAGTAGTAGTTTGTATCGGGGAACGATGAAACCTCGCTGGATCACTATTCATAACGCATGGTCGAGGGCTAAGGCTGAGAGGCTGCACGAGTATGTTAAGGGCAGAGGGGCTGAGAGCCGACCGGCAAGCTGGCACTTTAGTATTGATGAGCAGGATATATTTCAGGCTTTACCGCTGGACGAATCCGGCTGGCACGCTGGTGATAATCTGGGTCCGGGGAATACGGAAACGATAGGAATTGAGATCTGCGACTATGCTATGCAGCTAAGCTCTCCGGACAGGGATCTATTCTGGGAAGCTTGCGAGAATACTGCGAAGCTCTGTGCGTGGTTAATAGGGAATGTCGATACTTTAGAGCCATATCCTGACTGCCTAAAGCAGCACTATGACTGGTCGGGGAAAGACTGCCCCCACTTTATAAGGGCTGAGGACGGTGGCTGGCAGAAGTTTGTTGATCTGGTCGGCTATTACTTGAAAAAGGATTCCGCTTACAGGGTTATAGGTGCCAGCAATACTGACTACTGGACATCTAAGACTGAAAAAAGGAAGCTGCAAAGAGAGTTTCCCACGTTTTTGCCTTTTATTGTTCTGAATGAGGTTCATGGCGAGCTTTATTACAGGGTTGTCTTAGAGGAACTTGACCGCAGGGCTGATGCTGAGTTTTTAACTGATGTGGCGAAGCAAAGGGGTCTGGATGCGTGGATTGTTATAGAGTGGGAGGATCTCGAATTTGAGCCTCCGGAGAAGGAACCGGAAAAAGAGCAGTTACCGTGTGAGGCTGTCAAGTGCGAATACTCTGCTTTATTGAAACTGCTTTCAAAGCGGTTTGGTTTATTTGAAAAATTATTTTAAGGAGGGCTTAGCTAATGAAAAAATTTATTGCCTTGTTTCTGGTGCTGGTGCTGCCGGCGCTGGTAGGTTTTGAGCGTGAGAGCGAGAGCGACTTTGTAGGTGAAATCGAGAAGGAGAGCGTTGTCACGGCTGAAGCTGGGGCGTTTGGTGTTAATGTAAGTGGCGAAGGAGAATACAGCTCACAGACGGCTGTAATCGCTGAGGATGGAGAATTGGTTGCCAGCTATGGTGCTGATGTTGCTGGTGGCGATGGTATGTTAACGAGAATGGAAGTAATCGCTTCTGCGAAGCTGGCTGGCGATGAGGAAATCGAAGCCGAGCAGGTTTATGCTACGAGAGTTATTGCCGATGCTGGTGAAACTGGTTACTTAGCTCAATATATTGCTACTGAAAACGTAAATGACGTGCAAACTATAGGATCTCAGGCACGAATTAGCGGTGGAGTTTATATGCGACATATTGATTTAATGCTGAGCGATGTTACTGTAGCCGAAACTTTCGAGGTCGTTGGAGCTGGTGAAACTAAGGACGAGATCCGGTTTAGTCAGGAGGATTAAAAGTGCCTGAATTTGATAATGTCTGTCAGGATCTGAAGGCGATTTATACTGCTAAAAATCAGGATTACGGTAATAGTTTTGATGTCAGTCTCGATAAGTTTGGGAAAATTGCTTTCGTGGTTAGGGCTTCAGATAAAATGATGCGGTTGGAGCAACTAAGCAGGGCGGAGGCTAAGGTTAAGGACGAGAGCTTTAACGATACTGTCCGGGATCTGGCTAATTACTGCATCATGTATCTAATGAAGGAGGGGAAAGAATGACGACCGTTTATTTGGCTGGTGCGATTGATAAAGTAACGCCTGACTTCGCTATTGAGTGGAGGCAGGAGGCTAAAAGCTTTCTTGAGCCTAAAGGCTTTGAGGTATTAGATCCGACTGCTGGCAAAGACTTATGGAAGCCGGGCGTTAATACTGTCGCCTATGAGCCGGATGAGATTATAACTGCTGATCTTAAAATGATATCCGCTGCGGATATTATACTGGCTGAAATATGCAGACGAGATATACCGTATCACGGCACTTCGATGGAGCTGGTTTATGCCTGCGAATGGGAAAAGGCGGTTTATGTCTGGGGCGGTTGCCAATCCTACTGGGTTCGTTACCACTCGGATAAAATCTTTGAGCAGTTATTACAGGCTTTAGACTATATAGCCCACTACTGGGGGTGATTAAATCAATCCGAATGGCGAATTACTACTTGAATTAAAAGAACATTACACGCAGCAAGAGCTGGCTGAGAAGCTGGGCGTTACGAGGTCTAAGCTCTGTCACATGCTTAATTCTGCTCGCAAGGAACAGGCTGTCGAGTATGAGGATAAAAGGGAGTATGACGAGGATGATGTCGAGAACGCTCTGGCTGCTGTGGTTAATCTGCAGGAAAAAATCAGTAAGCTCGATAATAAGCAAACCCGGTCTGTTATAAGGCTGAATGAAGAGCTGCCGACCGGTATTGCTTTCTGGGGCGACTGGCACGTTGGCGGTTTTGGCACGGATTACAAGCAGTTAGACGAGGACGTTAATAAGATCCGTGATACTGACGGGCTATATTCTGTCGGAACTGGTGATTATAAAGACAATTACGTGATGGGATCTCCGCCCGGTGGTAAGTTTGAACAGATTATGCAGCCGGGGATGCAAGACGTTGCTGTCGGTCGCCACATGGAACAGGTCGCAGGTAAAATGCTGGCTTTAATCCGTGGCTGCCATGATGACTGGGATAAGAAGAGCGGAGATCGTGACTTTGTAGAGCATTTATGCCAGCTTACGAACTCGGTTAATTTATGGCACGGAGGGGAACTGACGATTAAGCTGGGCGAGCAGGAGTATTTAATCCGTGCGAGGCATAAGTATAAATACCAGTCGACCCTTAACTTGGAGAACGCTATGCGTAGGATTAATGAGATTCAAGGACCGTGCGATATTGCTGCTGAAGGGCATTGGCATGAAGGCTATGTAATGCACCGGCAGTTAATGGGTCTGGATCGAGTGATGCTCCGGGCTGGTGGTTACAAGGTCTGGGACGAATACGGTCAGAAGCTGGCTGGCTATGAAGGTAAACCGATAGTGCCGGTAGTGATAATCAGACCGGATATCAGGTCTGTTCAGGTCGAGATGTTTC
>PWDW01000249.1 GCA_003553225.1 Halanaerobiaceae bacterium | reverse complement strand
TCTTTCCTCGCGAATGGAAGCTTACTACCATTACTACATACAAAACTACCCCGGGGAAATAGACACAGAAACCCTGGAAAACCTGCAAAACTACTTCAAATTCCTGGACAGCTCCTTTAACCGCCACCTGCACATTACCCAAAGACACACCCTGCCCTACGTGACCGAAAGCGACACACTCCTTCCCGGGTCCTGGCAATACCTTCCCTATCAAACAGGCAACGAAGAACAATTTTCCTACCAGTTTGGTAGCGAAGCATATTATCCCTACCCGTGGGCTGGTGGAATAAATCCTGGCGACCAGGAAACACAAATACTGCCCTACGGCCTGCTGCATCAAGGCAGGTACCCCGGCGCGGCATCACAGCCCCTACATAACCGGACATGAAAGCGGATCGGGCAGCGCCTACCCGTATCTCCCCGGAGCCGGTGCATTATACGGACCGTACGGCCCCCAACATCCCGACTGGGGAGCATCTGGAGTGCATACAGCCCTGCCCGGAATGTGGCACCATCAACATGAAGGTCAAGGCGGCCATTACGAAGATGGCACCATGCCCGGACAGGCAGGTCCAGGCGGCCTCCCGGGTTATGAAACCGGTACCCAGGAAACCTCCACCCCCGCCCTGCTCCAGTACGGACTATTAGCAGCCGCCCTGGGAGTTCTATTGCTAACCGCCAAAGGGCTTGCCGTAGGCTATGCCGTAGCCATGGGAGGCAAAACCATCTTACCCGGTGCAACCTCCGCCCTTACCGGCAGCGCCCTGTGGCCCTGGCTACTGCGGGCCAGCGCCCTGGGCCTGCCCCGCAACATGCTATTTGGCGGCCTGGGCACCTTATTATTCCGTGGAGCGGCCGGAGACTACACCGCCGCAGACCTCTTCTCCGCCTTTGGAGAAGGCGCCATCCTGGGAGGGGTACTGGGCACCCTGGCCACCCAGGTAATAGGCTCCAGCCGCCTGGGCTCCCTCAAACCCGTATACCTGGTAAAAACCGGCCTTCGCAACACCCTGTTTAGTGGCAAAAGAGCATATAAAAAACTACCCCGGGGCCCCTACGGCACCGGCTACCTGAAAAAAGCCGGCCTGCCCTGTTTCAGCATAGGCGACCCCGTCAACGCCATAACCGGCAACTTTTACGTAACCGCCACCGACCTTATCCTCCCCGGCCGGGGCTTAAACCTGGAAATAACGCGTCACTACAACTCCCTGGACCGCACCGGTGGCGTACTGGGCCCCGGCTGGCGCCTGAGTCATGAAACCCTCCTCTGCAGTAGCGAAAAGAGACAAATAACCGTAGTCTATCCCGACGGCCATACCGCCACCTTTACCCATCCCCGCCGGGACGGATTATACCGCAGCCCCGTAGGCATAAACGACACCCTGAGAGCCCATCCTGACGGCACCTTTAGCCTGCAACATAAAAACGGCCCCTGCTACCATTACCGTAGCGACGGCAAACTTCAATCCATAACCGACAACCGTGGCAACGAAACCAGGGTAACCTACAACCAGCACAGCCAAATCAAAACCCTGGAAGCCCCCGGTGGCCGCTGCGCGCACTTTTACTACCACCGGGGCAGGCTAACCGAGATAAAAGACGAATCCGGCCGTGTAATCACCTACAGCTATGGAGACAACCACCGCCTGCAGCAAGTAAAGCTGCCCGACGGAGGCACCATAACCTACACCCTTTCCAACCTGGGGATACGCAACATAACCGACCAGGAAGGCAACACCTTTGTGCGCAACCACTATGATGCCCACCACCGGATAATCAAGCAAGAAATCCCCTGCAGCGACACCCTGCACCTCATGTACGACGACCTCAAGTGGAAAAACAACTTCACCTGGCGCCCCTCCGGGGTAGATCACGAATACCGTTACAACCGCCACTGGCTCTTAACCCAAAAAACCTACCCCGACGGCACCTATGAGAGCTGCACCTATGATACCCGAGGCAACCCGGCCAGCTACACCGACCGGAACGGCCACACCACCTGGTTCAAGTACGACCACAGAGACAACCTGGCCCAAAAACACCTCCCCGACGGCAGCAGCGTAAACTACTACTACGACGAAAAAGACCGACCCATAAGGATAACCACCTCCGGGGGAAGCGAAACCTGGCTAACCTACGACCACCGCGGCAACCTGGTTGAGCACCAGGTAAAAATAGAAGAAAGCAAATATGCCACCAGCTACTTCACCTACGATCCCTACGGCCGCATAACCGAAAGCAAAGACCCGGAAGGCAACATCACCACCCTGTACTACGGAGACGACACCATAAGCAACCCCACCCGGGTAACAGACCCCGAAGGAAACGAAATCCACTTTGAATACGACAGTACAGGCCGCCTGGAGAGCTTAACCAACCCCTACGGCACCTACCACCTCCGGTACGACCAGGGAGACCGCATCACCCATATCCAGGACCCCGAAGGCGGGGTAACCCGCCTCAAGTACGACTATTTAGGCAACGTAAAAGAGATAATCCAGCCGGAAAGCTACGACCCCGAAAAAGACCAGGGTTCAGCCTACCGCTTTGTATATGACGCCCTGGACCGGGTAACCAAAATGATAAACCCCTTAGAAGAAATCCACGCCGTAAAGTACGACCATTTCGGCAACCCGGTAAAAGAGATCAACCCCAACCACTACAGCGAAGAAACCGATGACGGCACAGGCATCTCGTATCAATACGACACCGACAACCGCCGCATCAAGACCATCTACCCCACCGGGGGAGAAGCCAGCATCCAGTACGACCCGGCAGGCAACGTAATAAAGACCATAGCCCCCAACAGCGACGGCTCCGGCATGAGCTACCGTTACGATGAACTAAACCGGCTCACCCACATCTTCGACCCGGAAGACCGCCTCCTTAAAACGTTCACCTACGACGCCGACGGCCGTATAGCCGAAGAAACCAACGCCAGAGGCTACTCCACCCACTACTACTACAACTACGCCGGCTGGCTCACCGAAAAACGGGAGCCCTTAGAAGAAAAAGACGGCCAGCTGCTCTACCGGGTAACCTGCTACACCCGCGACTTATGCGGGCGCGTGGTAGAAGAAAAGCGCTCCGGGCAGTACGTTTATCTGGGAGAATACCCTGATAGCTGGCACACCATAACCTACCGCTATGACGGCAACCACCGGGTAACCGGCATAACCGACTCCACCGGGGCCTCAATCCACTACACCTACAGCTTTGAAGGCAGGGTAACCCGGGAGAAAGTAAAGATAAACCCTGAGAAATGCCTTACCACCCACTACACCTACAACCACCGCGGCCAGGTAACCGGGGTAAGCCGGGAAATAGACGGGGAAGACTTAAGTGATAAGAAAAAAGGTAAAGTAACCGCGGAGACAAAACTGGAATACGATAAAAACGGCAACCTGGTCCGCAGCGTAAGCCCGGAAGGATACCAAACCCGCTATCACTACGACCCCGCCGGGCGCATGATTAAAGTAGAAGTGGAGTGCTATAAGCCAACCGGACACATATAAATGCTTTTTTTCTACTTTTCACTTAGAATTTGAATTAGGCAACTAATTGATTTTGAAGCTCCCTGTAATGATTTTCATATTCCATTGGTGACATATCGTCCAAGCTGCTATGTAATCTTTTGG
>PWDW01000150.1 GCA_003553225.1 Halanaerobiaceae bacterium | reverse complement strand
GCCAGCCAATTTTATGTGTCATTATCTGCTTTCTCTGCTATAATCAGCCCTCAAAATCTGTTATCCTCGCTCCAAAAAGCTGATAAACTGATTAGATCAGTAGTAACCGTGAATTGCTGGCTGAAAGCTACTCAGAATTAATAAAAATACGGCACCCTGTGATCAGATACTTGACTTCTATTAAACCATGTGCGAATCTATAGATATTGAACATCGAATCTTAAAAAGCATGCCCTGAACTGCAACTTGCTTGATGAAATGTATCCCATATCATGGCGTTTAACCTTCTGGATAGCGGCGGTAAAGGGATGAATCTTTTTTCAGGCCTTAAAAATGAACCCCTGCTATACGATAAAGGCGGAAACAATCTGCAGATAGTTATCGATAGCGGACCACAACGATTATTGCTTTTAACGCCTAAGAAAGAACTGGCAAACCGGCTTGAAAAAGTTGTAATTCCTTGGAAGGGCAGACTTTGCGCAATGTACAAAGAAATTGAGAATTTTGAGGATTTCAAAGAAACCAAGCGCAAACGTTTGGCTGCCGAATCCGCTATCAACGCGTTGGGCAACCACGGACTGGATCGATGTCCGGATCACGGCTTTAATGGGTTTAAGCGCTATGCGGCGTTGGCCGGTATGGCCCGCAATCTTAAGATTCTCGGTTATATGCTTCAACAAAAAGAGCTTAAAAGACTGAGCTGTCAAAGCAATATAGAGCAAAAAGCAGCCTCGTCAATCGATTTTTCAGGCTTCGAAAGGGAGCTGCGCTCAAAAGCCGGAAATTACAGTATACGATGGCGAAGATGATGATGAGCTTGATGCCAACGAGATTCGCAGAGATGAAGACGTTGATGATGAACCCAGGATGAATAATGAAAAATTTTCAACAAGGGGGGTATAAACATGTCAAGTATGGAAAAAGCTCAACAGTTAGTAGCTGCGCTCAATGATAGACTTGATCTTGGACTTGATGATCTATTTGATGTAGCAGCTATGGCGAATCGTATTGCTCAAGAATTCGATACTGGTGCCACAGTTGATATCCGCGATGTAATTGCGTTGTTTAACCGCTATAGTGAAATCTATCGAGGCGAAGATGATGCTGGTAAGGCTGGTCTTCAAGCTGATGTTGAACAACTGATCGAAAACGAGCCTGAACTTTTCGATCCACCGGACGAGGGAGAGTGGATAACCGTTTCCATGGAAGAACTCGAGAATTATTCTTATGATAACCCCTTTGATGCAAGCGAAGGCTCTTTTCGTTTTGAATTCGATGCGAGCATCGATATTCAGACGGCTATAACCAATTTTTCCGATGATGATACCCTGTTTTTTAAAAATACAGAATATGGGGAAGGGGATTTTAACCCGAGCGTGGATGACTATGAATCCGATGAAGCTGAAGTTTATGTATCTTATAACGAGATCCACTTGATGGGTCTTGAAAGCAACTGGTTCTGGGACGCAGAATCTTTTAAATCTATTTTTGGCGAGGATTCACTCGTTTTTGCATAGGTGCCGGCAAGTTTTCAGGCGGTTTTGCATTGCCGGAAAACAGGTCTTCTGCAGGGTTGGTACGCAGTAATTATCAAAATGCGCTTGTACATTCCGGAAGCATTGCTATTACAGTTATAAGTGAGAACTTGACAGGCGCAAAAAATTTGCTATTTTTAACAATTTCCAAACGTAATCGATACAGTAAGGAGTTCCAACCATGCAGATTTTCGCAGACAACCTTTCCAGGGTAACCATGTCCAACAACAACATCCGCATCGAGCTTGTCCAGAACGGCCCGGACAATACGACCGTTAGTGTCGGCACGCTCATTATCCCGGCCAGTCAGGCAAGCAATTTCGTCAACGCCATGGCCAAAAGCCTCAAGCAGATCGACGAGCAGATGAAGGCGAAGTCCGAAGAGGGCCAGGCCGACACCGATATCCAGTAAGGGCGGCAAGGAGCCGCCTAAGCCATGTGAAAAAGCCGGTCAGCGGTCTTCGGACTGCGCCGGTTTTTTTTGTGGGCACGGCCGTTCAAAAACCGTCCAACCCCGTTGTTATAAGATATAAAGGCTTGATTTAAAATAATATTTTTATAACAAACGGAGGTAAATCCATGCCCAAAGTTCATCTCACGCAGCAATTCGCTGACAACCCACCTGTTCCGAAAGACAAACCAAAAGCCGATTACTTTGATACGCAGTTTCCTGGGTTTTTGCTGGAAGTCCGCAGCACGGGGAAAGCCACTTACTACCAACGCTACCGGGACAGGTACGGCCGCCTTAAACAATCTCGGATCGGCCCAACGTATGCGGTATCAATCGATACGGCTCGGGAAAAGGCCAGGCAGATTCGGCAGGCCCCCGTGATGGGTTATGATCCCAACGCGGAATTGGAAAGACACCGTAAAACACCCACCTTCCGGGAATTTATCGACGAGAAGTACCTCCCCCACGTCAAGGTCTACAAGCGTTCCTGGATGCAAGACGAGACAATGATCGAGCGTCGTATCATATCCCTGTGGGGGAAAATGAAGATCTCCGAGATCTCCAGCGAAGATGTACGGGATTTCCGGGACCGCCTGATGGCCGATGGTTTGAAGCCTGGCTCGGTCAACCGCTACATGGCGCTCGTGAAGTTTATCTTCTCGCTTGCCGAGCAATGGGAGGTGATCGAAAAAAGCCCGGCAAGGAGCGTCTCCAAGCTGGCCGATAATAATCAAAAGGAGCGGTACCTGTCACGGGAGGAGACCACCCGCCTGCTGATCGAACTGAAAAACTGCAAAAGCGACGCTGTACCGGATGTTATAGAATTTCTTATACTAACCGGCGCCCGCAAGGGCGAGGCGATGCACATGAAATGGGCGGACGTGGATTTCGAGCGCAAAATATGGACCGTGCCGATCAGCAAGTCCGGCAAACCCCGCTATATTCCGCTTTCCGGCGCAGCAATGGCCGTGCTGGAAAGGCGTAAGGGGAACGAAAGCAAGTGGGTTTTCCCCAATCCCAAAACCGGCCGGCCGATCTCCGGGTTTCACAGAACATGGGATAGAATCCGCAAAAACGCGGGCATTCCCAACGTCCGCATCCACGATCTCCGCCACAACTTCGCCTCGCTCCTCATCAACAACGGCCGAAGCCTCTACGAAGTGCAAAAACTACTCGGCCACGCCGATATATCCACCACGCAGCGCTACGCCCATTTAAGCCAGGACACTCTCCAGGAAGCCACCGAACTGGTATCGGTGACTATCGGGAGTGACAGTGACTCCGGGCCCGAATAGCCCTCTTGGTCGGGATACCCCGGTAGGATATTGGTGGGTGAAAAACGCCGGTGCAACCCCCGCCATTGCGGGAATTCATCTGAAGTCAAAGAAAAAATCCTGGTGGGTTATGTGTGGGTGGTTTCCGTCCTGATGGGTGACCTGCATGGTGGGTCGTGTAATTCCGGCAAGTTATAGAACCGGTACTGACGGTGACATAGAGGCTTTTTTCGTGCATATGCTTATTGATCAGCGACAATTATAATTCCCGTCCAGCGACAATTAAAGCTTACATTTCGCACTGTTCAAGATAAAAGTTTTGAATTATGTTTCAGCCAATAATTTATCATGATTATGATTCTGCTTCACCGGCAAGGCTGTAATATGCCGATGGCGGAACGCCCAAAAG
>PWDW01000084.1 GCA_003553225.1 Halanaerobiaceae bacterium | reverse complement strand
GTTACACCATAAAGCACTACCAGAATCACCAGCTGAGGCTCCTCCATGGGAAAAACACCCACAAAAGATGTATCATAGGCCTCCCGGTGATAATGACGGGCTGTTCCTGTTTTACCACCAATATTATAACCTTCAATCCGGGCTTCCCGGCCTGTGCCCTCTTCTACAGCTCCCTGCAGCATTGCTTTTGTTAATTCGGCGGTTTCTTCGGAAATAACCTGCTTCAGCTGAGATGCCTCAGAATGGATTATATCCTGTTCACTTTTTTCTCCCTTTCCAGCCTCCACCCTCTCAACCAGATTTGGACGAATTAGATGGCCGCCATTAATGGCTGCCGAGACTGCGGTTATTAGCTGAATAGGGGTAACAGAAATACCATGACCAAAAGACATTGTGGCCAGTTCTACAGGACCAATATCCTTTTTAGCATACATTAATCCATCCGCTTCTCCCGGAAGCTGAATATTGGTTTTTTGCCCAAAATTAAAGGCCCTTAAATAATCATGTAAGCGTTCACTCCCCAGTCTCATTGCTATCTGAACAAAACCGGTATTACAGGAATTATGTACAACCTCATGTAGTGTCTGCCACCCATGACCTTCTTCCTGCCAGCAGTTGATGGTTTCCACACTTACTTCCATCTTTCCCGGACAGAAAAAAAGATCACCCGGAGCCACAACTCCCTCCTCCAGAGCAGCTGCCAGGACAAAAATTTTAAAAATTGATCCGGGCTCAAAACTGTCTGAAACTGCCCTGTTACGCCAGATAGAGGAGGAATAATCGGAAAAATTATTGGGATTAAAGTCCGGTTTATTGGCCATTGCTCTAATACTTCCATCCCGGGGGTCCATAATAATAACCGAACCACCGGAGCTGTCATGACCTGCCAGGCCACGCTCCAGTTCACGTTCGGCAATATACTGAATCAGTTCATCAACGGTCAGGTGAAGATTATAGCCATCCTCGGGCTCAATATAGCGTTCTACATTACCCGGTATAAACCGCCCCGCACCATCAACTTCAGCGCTGATCAGGCCCGGACTGCCCTTTAAATAGCTGTCCATAGCCAGCTCCAGTCCTTCCAGCCCCTGTCCATCAATACCGGAAAAACCCAGCAAATGGCTGGCTAACTCCTCCTGGGGATAAAATCTTTCACTTTCTTCAGTAAATGTTATGCCCGCAATTTCCTCCCTTTCTATTTTTTCTTTCTTTTCTTCGGAAATTTTTCTCTTCACATAAACAGCATCTGCCTGCCGGGTTAAACGGCCATAGACAGTACTGTATTCCATATCCAGAATATCAGCCAACAGGTGAGCCGTTTGTTCTGGATTCTTCACTTCACCCGGAAGGCCCACAACTGTACTTCTGGAAGTACTGACCGCCAGTCGGTTTCCATTACGGTCCAGGATAATACCCCGGGCCGGTTCTACCTGCAGTTCTCTGATTCTCTGACTGCGGGCTCTGCTCTCATACTCCCCACTTTTTACCACCTGAATCCAGAATAATCTGCACCCCAGGGCTAGAACAAAAATAACAAATAATATAAATACACTAACTGTCCGCTGTCGGACCGCCTGGTCAAGACTTTTATTCATTGCTGCCCCCTATTCTACTTCCTTAGATGATTCTGCACGGACAACATTTATATTGTCCCATATTTTAGCAGCCATATCTGCCAGAAAAAATCTTTTTTCTTCATTTTGATCAATATTATCCGAACTGGAGTTTAAAACAAGATCGACTGATTGTTCCGGGTGCTCCATATTAAGACGTTCCCGGGCTTTTTGTTCAATTCTGGCCAGAGAAGTCTTCTGGCTTAACTTTAGATCCAGCTCATGATTAACTTCTGCCAGCTGCCTGTATTCCTGTTCCATTTGATTCAGCTGTGTATTTAATTCCACAATATGTATTGACTGGTTGATATATAAAACACCCAGTATTCCCAGTAAAATTAAAAACACACCATAGGCCACCATTAACTTATACCCGTCAATTTTTTCTGCCAGCTTTTTGATGTTTGTCTGAACTTTTTTTTCTGATGAACTCAACACTGTAAATTTCTGTTTGCTTTTGTTTTCTTTTTTGTCCTGCTTATCCGGTTCTTTTTTTTCGGTATATCTATCTTTTCTGGGCTGGAGCATTTAAATCACCTGCTTTCATTTTACTAAATTTTTTGTCCGGCCCGTAATTTGGCACTTCTGGCCCGGGGATTTTTCTTTATTTCTTCTGGAGCTGCCTGTATAGGACCTGAAGTCAATATTTCTAAGGTTTTTTCTTTATCACACACACATTCCGGAAAATCTGGTGGGCAAACACAGTCCTCGGCCAGATGTCTAAAACTGTGTTTAACAATACGGTCTTCCAGAGAATGAAAACTAATTATCACTATTCTGCCGTTTTTCTTAATCCTGGGTACTGCTCTATTAATCATTTTTTCCAGCTGTGAAAGTTCATCATTGGTAGCTATTCTTAAAGCCTGAAAAGTTCTTCTTGCCGGATGACCACCTTTTCTTCGGGCCGAAGCCGGAATTGCATTTTTGATTATCTCCACCAGCTGTCCCGTACTGCTAATTCTTTGTTCTTTTCTGTATTCAACAATAAATTCAGCAATCCTGTCCGCCCATCTTTCCTCACCATATTTCTTAATAATTTCCGCCAGGTCATCACGAGAATACTGATTCACAATTCGGGCTGCATCAAGCTTCTGTTCTTTATTCATTCTCATATCCAGAGGACCATCTTTACTGTAGCTGAAACCTCTCTGTTTTTTATCCAGCTGGGGAGATGAAACTCCCAGATCAAAAAACATACCATCTACTCTGGATATTCCTAATCTATCAAGTACCAGGGGTATATTAATAAAATTCTCGTGGAAAATCTTCACTTGCTCTGAAACCAGCTCCTTTTTGACCTTTTTTATGGCCTCCAGATCTCTGTCCAGAGCAATAATAAGACCCTCAGAACCCAATTTTTCAAGAAGTGCTCTGGTATGTCCGCCTCTACCAAGTGTCCCATCCACATAAATACCATCTTTTTTACAGTTTAAGTATTTTATTGTTTCTTCAACAAGAACCGGTGTATGTTCATATTCCATATTTTCTCCTTTTTAAAACTTAGATACCAACTTCTTCCATAGCATCTGATATATCATCTGATGATTTTTCAGCCGCATTTAAATAATTATCCCATTTATTTTTAGCCCACAGTTCTATACGGCTGGAAAGACCAATTATCACGATTTGTGTGTCCAGAGAGGCAAAATCTCTCAGGTTGGTGGGAATAGACATGCGACCCTGCTTATCAAGTTCACACTCTGCCGCCCCGGAAAAGAAAAAGCGGGTCAGGGTCCGGGCTTTACTGCTGGTTACCGGAAGAGAGGAAAGTTTATCCTCAAGCTCCCCCCACTGTTCCAGAGGATAGACAAATAAGCAGCTGTCCAGACCCCGGGTGGCTACAAATCTTTCCCCCAGTTCTTTTCGAAACTTGGCCGGTATAATGACCCGGCCTTTATTGTCCATTTTATGTTCATATTCTCCCATCAACATAATATTTCACCCCACTATGAACAAAACTTACCACTTATTCACCACTATCTACCACTTTACTCCACTTGTATTGTTATTATTTCTTTGTATATTAAAAAAATCCTTGTTTTTTTGAGATTTTTTTTAAAAAAT
>PWDW01000039.1 GCA_003553225.1 Halanaerobiaceae bacterium | reverse complement strand
TTAATAAGATAGATTTATATGGTGTATGATATTTTTCATGGATATCATTCAAACTACGGGGCAAAATTTCATCACGGCCCAGAGCAAAATTAATTCTAGTAGATGAAAGAATACTGGCATTAAAAGGAAACAAAAATCATAGCGGTCACCGAAAGCAGAGGGCCTCTGCCGTAGCGGAAAAAAGGGCTAAGATTGCTGCTGTCAATGTTTACTGAGCCCCAGCCCACATAGATGGCAAGGATGAAAAGCAGGATACCGACAATTATATTTTGAGTTTTCCCGGTTTCTTTGGCTCCTATATAATTGACATAGGTGAAAAAGATACCGGCCAGCAGGGCAAGCAGGGTAGCATTAATAGGCACTATAAAGATTGATTCGGCAGGTATCAGGTAGGCCAGATACTCACCAAAACCCCGCAGATAAAAGGCAACTGCAAAAGTCAGACTTAACCAGACTGTGACCCCGGATATGGTGCCCATAAATGAGCCCATAGAACGGGAGATAAAAAAATAGGCTCCTCCACTTTTGGGCATTCCGGTGGCCAGTTCAGCGGTACTGGCGGCAGTGATCATACACAATAGACCGGCAAAAACATAAGCCGCAATCGCCCCTGCCCCGGCCTGGCTGATGGCCAGTCGGGGTAGCACAAAAATTCCAGCTCCAATCATGGTCCCGATTCCAATGGTCAGAGTTTCTTTTAAACCCAGCTCCTTAACCATTTCCCCTGTGTCGACAAAGTCACTATTTTCAGCCATGAACAAAATTCACTCCCGGTAAAAAATAATAAAAAATATAATATTTCAGGTTATGTGATATTTTTCATGATAATGCAGTTGCATTATATAATATCATTAATTTTTAGTCAATCAGAGGCTGTTATTTTTTCAGGTTTGTATGTTCAAATATATTATGATAATATTACCTTAAAAATTATTGCAAAAAAAAAATGGGGAGGTAATATACTTGGAAATACGCCAGATGGAAATTCCCAGAATTGGTGAAAAATATACAGTCAAAACAAGCTCAGGTAATCGGGCTATAATAATATTTTATCGTTCCGGGAAAAGAGAATTTTATTTCATGGATGATAAACAGGAAGAACCCGCCCTTGGTTTAGAATTAAAGGATGAGGAGGCGAGAATCCTGGGGGCTTTGCTGCTGGGGATTGATTACAGCCGGGAAGAACCTGCTGCCCGGGCTGAAGCCCTGCATGATAACATTCTGGTGGAGTGGTTTGATATAACTGAAGACTCCTGTATTGTAAATCAAAGTATTGCTGAAGCTGAAATCAGAACTAACACGGGAGTTACTGTTATCGGAGTTGAAAGGGGCGGAAATACCATCGACAGTCCCGATATACATGAAAAACTCCGGGCCGGAGACCGCATAATGGTGACCGGTACTGAAGAAGATATTCAATATTTTGAAGAAATGTGTCAGGGTGAAAAAAATGACCGTTCTTGAGGCTCCTTTAATGATGGAATTTGGCATAAAAGCTTTTTTATTTATGCTAATTGCCATATTATGTATAAAAACAAAAATCACCACCGTCCCTCTTTACATTATTGCTGGTCTTTTGGTCAGTAATTTAATGACGGAAGTAGGTATTCTGCACGGGGTGGCGGAAGTGGGCATAGTACTGCTTTTTTTTCTGCTGGGCCTGGAGTATCCCCTGGATAAAATGTTTTCCATTGCCCGCAGAATTAGTTTTGGAGGTACGCTGGATGTGATTTTGAATATGGGGGTTACGGTAGGTATTGTATTATTATTTGGTTTTGAACTGCAGACTGCAATCTTAATCGGTGGTGTCACCTATGCCAGCAGTTCATCAATAACTTTAAAAATGCTGGAGGAGAAAAAAAGACTGGCCAATCCAGAATCTGATTACATGATTGCCCTGCTTATTTTTGAAGACATAGTTGCCCCCCTGCTGGTCACATTTATTACAGTACTTCACCTTGAAGAAGAATTCACCCTTGCTTTTACGGGCTCTTTATTGTTAAGGGTAATATTAATGCTTGTGCTTGCTGTTTTATTAAGTAAATATGTCTTCCGCAGGTTTCGCGATTATCTAAATCAATATATGAATAATGATGATATAATTGTCCTATTTGCTGTGGCAGCTGCTTTAGGTTTTTCGGGACTGGCCCTTTATCTGGAGTTATCAGAACTTCTGGGTGCATTTCTGGCGGGAGTCATGCTGGCTGAGCTAAGACAAACAGAAACAATCGAAGATCTGGTTATGCCCATCAGACAGGTTACCTTACCCTTTTTCTTTCTCTGGTTTGGCACCAGTATTTCAGTTGGTGAGGGTATTTTTGCACTACCCCTGATGGTTATTTTACTGTTGTGGGCTATTTTAGGAAAAATTATAGTGGGTTATATTGGAGGACAATTTTTCGGACTGGCCCCTCGTTTTGCCCTGAGGGCCGGTATTTCTATGGTTCAGAGGGGAGAATTTTCAGTGGTAATTGCTGCGGTTGCTGTACCGGCGATCCGAAGTTTTAGTGGTCTATATATTCTGATTTCGGCCTTTATAGGTATGCTGTTTTTCAATAAAGCAGTTGATTGGTCAGTTTTCGGGACTCAAAAAATAGAAATGTTAAAGGCTAAAATTAAACGGGAAAAAGATATATAATTTTTTAACCCAAATCTGCTGTTAGCTTTAATTTATAAAAATATGTGAAATTTTTATTAAAATAGTTGCATCCAGTATTGATGGGTGATAAAATGCCTGTGCTCAAACATAAATATAATTTCAAGTATTTGGGGGGAGAAAAGATGATAGCACAAAATGTTGTTTTGGCCACAGATTTTTCCCATATATCCAAAGAATTAATTTCTGTACTTCCTGAACTTAAAGAAAAAGGAGCCAGGAAGGTTTTTTTAACTCATGTAATGGATGTCAGACAAACCAAAACCGGAGTTATGCAGATGAAGGAGCATTTTCAAAAACAGCTTACTGAAATGAAAGACCGGGTTGAAGAAATAGGCCTTCAGGCTGAAACCTTTTTGATTCGGGGCTATCCCGCCCCGGAGATTGTTAAAAAAGCCCAAAAAGAGAAGGCTTTTATTTTGATCGCCTCCCAGGGGGGAGGAATAATAAAAAATATGTTTCTGGGCAGTACCACCTATGATGTAATCCGACAGGCCCGGACCCCGGTATTTGTGGAAAAATTCACCGAAAATCAGGAGGGTAATATTCAGCGCCGCTATGAAAAGGAATTTGATAATGTCCTGCTGCCGGTTGATTTTTCCAGCTGTTCGGAGCAGGTAATCCAGAAGTCAAAACAATTTTGTGCTCATACTGATATGATCTGTCTGGTCCACGTTATCGAGAGTGCCGCAAGTGAAGAAGAACTGAACGAAAAGGAAAATCTCGTAAAAAAACGCCTGGAAAAAATCAGAGGTGAGCTGCAGGCAGAACAGGTGGGGAAAAAGATAAGTATTATTATAGACCGGGGATCTCCCTCGGATAAAATTCTCCATTATGCAGAAAAGTGTAAGGTGAATATGATTGCCCTTGCCGCTTCCGGAGCCGGGATGCTGGACAATTTACTTCTGGGCAGTACCGCTGACCGGGTGGTTAAGGAGTCTCCAATCTCAGTTTTGCTTTTTCCCTGTAAAGAGGAGTAATTGTTTTTTTGGTTTTGTAAGTTAAATTAATCACATTGCTTTAAGGTTGCTTAAAGGCTGCATCAGCTGTAAAATTTCATAAAAGAGAAAGATATTATATTATTTATCATTTAATATTATTCTACAGGAGGTACTTATGGCTGTACAAACAGATAAAAAACTGGATAGGAGTCTGGGCTTTTTCCCCGTGTTTGCAATTGGAACGGGAACAATGATTGGAGCTGGTATTTTTATACTACCGGGTATTGCCACCTCAAGTGCCGGACCGGCGGCTGTTTTTTCTTTTATCTTTGGGGGCCTTATCGCAATGGCTACTGCGGTGAGTATGGCTGAACTGGCCACCGGGATGCCCCGGGCCGGGGGCACCTATTATTTTATAAGCCGGGCAATGGGACCTGTTTTTGGAGCTATAATTGGACTGGGAGCCTGGCTGGCTCTGGTGTTTAAAGGTTCATTTGCCCTGGTGGGCCTGGCTGAATACCTGCAGGAAATTCTGCCTCTGCCCCTGCTTGTAATTGCTATAACTGCCGGAATTTTACTTCTTGTCATTAATTACCGGGGGGCAGAAAGCAGTGGTACCCTGCAGAACGGAATTGTGATCGGCCTTTTTGTAATTCTTACCATATTTATAATTCTGGGGATTTTTAATTCTAATTCTGAAAATTTCACCCCTTTTATCCCCTATGGAGTGGACTCCATTTTTCTGACCACCGGAATTATATTTGTTTCCTTTCTGGGTATAACCCAGCTGGCTGCAGTTTCTGAGGAAGTGAAGGATCCTTCCCGCAACCTGCCGCGGGCTTTTATCGCTTCTGTAGGGGTGGTTACAGTCCTTTATGCGGGTATTATGCTGGTATTAAATGGAGTTCTACCCCTGGACGAACTGGTAGCCAGCAGTACCCCCCTGATTGAAGTTGCCTCTATGCTGGGGGGTTCACCCGGCCGGATAGCTATTATTGCCGCCGGCTTTTTTGCCACGGTTTCTACGGCAAATGCGGCAATTTTATCCTCATCCCGTTTTCCCTTTGCCATGGGTCGGGATAAACTGGTTCCCGATAATTTTGTGGAAATTCACGAGAAATTTGGCACTCCGGCCCGGGCCATTGTGGTAACCGGGGGAGTAATGATATTATTTCTTCTCTTTTTTGATGTTGAACAGCTGGCCAAACTGGGCAGTACTTTCAATGTTTTGATCTTTGCTTTGGTTAATCTGTCGGTAATCTTTCTGCGCCGGGTCAAAAAAGAATGGTATCAGCCCTCTTTTCGTGACCCCCTGTTTCCGCTGACTCAGATTTTTGGTATTGCCGCCAGCCTGTTTTTGATACCTCAGCTGGGTCTACTGTCAACACTGTTTAGCAGTGGAGTGATCGGAATTGGTGTAATCTGGTACCTTATTTATGGTAAAGGACAGGCCCAGCCGGAATACGGTCTGCTGGACATAATTGATGAAGATCAGGTACCTGTTTCTATTGAAGAAAACAAGAAAAAAGTAATGGTTTCTATCGGCAGCCTGGAACATGAAAAAGATCTGCTCCGGCTGGCAAATATGCTGGGGGATGTGATCGTTGGTCTGCATATCCAGAAGGTACCTCCCCAGACCGGACTGGAGGATGCCCAGGAGGCTTACACTAAAAAAGAAGAGGATCGTCTGTTGATTGAGGAGTTTGAGGAAGATGTCCGGACTGAAAAATGCAGATATCTGGAAGTGTTCAGCCATGATGTGAGTGAAACAATTATTCACCAGGCGGAAAGGGAGTATGTGGATCTTTTAATTATGGGCTGGCACGGGAGAACACAGCACCACCTGGGAGAAGACATCCCTCACCAGGTTATGGCCCATGCTCACAATCACCTGGCAATTTTAAAGGGTTATCTGCCCGAAGAAATTAATAATATTCTGGTTCCCTTTGGAGGTGGAGATAGCTCCCGTTATGCTTTTTATCTGGGCCGGCGTCTGGCCCGGGCCACGGGAGCACAACTGAAACTTTTACGTGTGATTTCACCGGAGACAGCAGCAGAAGACAGGCATATCATAGAAGATGAACTCCGGGCCCAGATTGAAGAAGATTATCACTGTGATATTGATTATGAAATAAAAGAGAGATTTTCCGTCAAGGATGGTACTATTGCCGCTTCTGAAGAAGCCGACCTGATGATCATTGGAGACACCAACAAAAGATTTAAAAGGTCACTTGTCGGGGACCGTTCAGAGCGCATTGTCCGCCATGCCCGCTGTCCGGCCCTGCTGGTGAAAAGATACCGCCCAATTTCCAAAAGGGGTATCAAATCCTATATTAAAAGAAAAGTCCTAAACAGGAACTCCCGCTCCCAGCTGCAGAATTAATTTGCTATTTTTAAAAATAGCAGATAAAATATATATAAAGATGGTTATACTATTATTATGAGCTGTACAGATTTTTAAGTGAGAAGACCTCACTCCAGACAGGGGCGGGTATGAGGTCAGGGGAAAATTAAAGTGAGGGATAATGATGAGCAATTCTGCAGATTTTAAAAAAAAGCGGGAACAGATGGTTAAACGGCAGCTGAAAAACCGGGGTATTAAACACAAAGAGGTCCTGGAAGCTTTCCGGAGTGTACCCCGGCATAAGTTTGTTAATGAAGACCAGAGAAATAAGGCCTATGGAGATTATCCTTTGCCTATAGGCCAGGGCCAGACCATAAGTCAGCCCTATATTGTGGCTCTGATGATTGAAGCTCTGGAGCCGGAAGCGGGGGACATTATGCTGGAAATCGGGACCGGTTCCGGTTATGCGGCTGCAGTCCTGTCCCGGACAGTAGAGCGGGTTTATGGACTGGAGCGGGTACAGGAGCTGGCCGTTAGAGGGCAGAAAAACTGTGATGAACTCGGTTATACCAATGTGTTTATCAGTGTGGGAGATGGGACAAAAGGCTGGCCGGATAAGGCTCCCTTTGATGGTATCCTGGTCAGTGCGGCGGCTCCGGAAGTTCCGGATGTGCTTCTAGAACAGCTGGCTTTAGGGGGCAGTCTTGTAATTCCTGTGGGCAGCAGATACAGTCAGGAGCTGCTGAAGATAAAAAGAAGCAACCAGGGATTTGAGCGGGAAAAACTGGGGGGAGTACGCTTTGTGGCCCTGGTTGGTGAACAGGGCTGGTCTTCAGAATAGCAAATAATAAGTGGGGGCCCAGCCAGGAGCCCTTAGCCAGATGGGAATATAGACAATATTGACCGTTATATAAAATGAACATAAAAGTGTGAATATTAAAATAAGGGTTATCCTGCAGAAGATGTTATTAAGAAGATGTTATTTTAAGATTTTTAAATTTATGATTGCTTTCATGGCAGTAATGTTATTTCTAAAATTAAATTAGATTGACTTTTTGCAGGGCAGCCAAAAAATTATTTGGAATAAAGTTGAGTATTCTGATAAGGCTTGAATGTGTTAGCTTCATTTAAAAGCAATTTGAAAGCAAAATTATCGGCAAAATTACCCAATAATATACTAGAGAAATTAGCAAAAATATGTTATTATCTTATTAACTGAATTTCGTTTTTGGTTTTTGTTTTTTTAATACCTGATTTAATTTTCGGCCGGAACCGCCAGGATGGTTGTTCTGACGGTGGTTTAAATTTTTGTTAATTTTTAGAATCGATACTGGCTCTAAAAGGACGGATCTTAACTAAATTAAATACATGAGGGGGTGTGACTCCATATTTAAATTGATTTAATATGGAGTAATTTAATTTTATGTCAATAAAATACATAATTAAAAGAGATGGGACTAAAGTACCTTTTGACAGCAAAAAAATCAAAGATGCCGTAATGAATGCCGCCCGGTCTGTTGAGTTAGATGATGAAACAATCGGGGAAGAGGTCACCCAGGAAGTGCTCTCTTATCTTAAAATATTTTATAAAGATGAGGAAAGTGGAGTACCCGATGTTGAACAGATACAGGATCTGGTAGAAAAGGTTTTAATTGAGAAAGGTTATGCTGAAGTTGCTAAATCCTATATTCTGTACCGGGAACAGCACAAAAAAATACGTGATACTCAGGCCCTGTTCAATGATGCCCTGGAGGCCATGGATGACTATCTACAGCTGGATGACTGGAAGGTAAATGAAAACAGCAATATGGGTTATTCTCTGCAGGGACTTAATAATTTCATTTCTTCTGAGGTCACCGCCCAGTACTGGCTGCAGGAGATATATTCAGAAGAAGTAAGGGAAAAACACAATAACGGTGATTTTCATGTACATGATCTGGGCAATTTAAGTGTATACTGCTGTGGCTGGGATCTGCAGGATCTGCTCCAGACTGGTTTCCGGGGTGTGTCCACCAAGATTGAGAGTGAACCTCCCAAACACTTAAAAACTGCTCTGGGCCAGATAGTCAATTTCTTTTTCACCCTGCAGGGTGAGGCGGCCGGGGCCATGGCTTTTTCCAATTTTGATACCTATCTGGCTCCCTTTATAGCCTATGATAATCTGGATTATGAAGAAGTAAAGCAGGCCATGCAGGAATTTTTGTTTAATATGAATGTGCCTACCAGGGTAGGATTTCAATGTTTATCTGAGGATACGGAAATTTTAACTCCTGAGGGCTGGAAAAAATATGATGAAGTTGCTAAAGGTGATGTAATAAAAACATATAATGTAGAAGAAAAACATATAGAAAACAAAAAAGTGAAAAAAGTATTTAGCCGGCACTATGAAGGTAAAATGTATAATGCTAAAAACAGAATCCAGGATCAGCTGCTTTCTCCTGGCCACCGAATGGTCAGAAAGAAGTTTAATACCGATAATTATTGTTTGGAGGAAGTTGAGGCTGTAAGAGAATTAAAATCTCCACCTATTGTACCGATTGCGGCCGATAATAATAATCCGGCTATTGATTTAACCGAGGAAGAGATTAAACTGATTGCCTGGATTATTGCTGAAGGCAGTCTGGAGATTAATGGCAGCTGGAGAAGGATAACCATATATCAGTCGCAAAAGAAAAACCGAGCAACCTATGAAGAAATTATTTCCCTTCTAAAAGTACTTGATATTGATTACAGTATTCATGAGGGAAGTGAATCTCTGGGTTCAAAAGTTAGTCAGATCAGATTTAATGCCGAACAGTCTCGCAATATTCTTGAATACTTTGATCAGGATGATAATGTTAAAAAGATTCCAGAACAGATGCTGGAAATGAGCCAGCACCAGAGTAGAGTTTTTCTGGAAACATTTATAAAAGGAGATGGTCATGAAGGATGCAAGATTACCACCTCTGACCCACAGATTACAGAAGATCTGCAGCAAGTAATTGTAAATTCCGGTTACGGTTTTACCGTCTGGCAGAGACCGGCTACCGGGGTGGGTAATAAACTATTAAGCATAATCAGAGTTATTCGGCATCAGGACACATATATTCAGGAAATTGATGAAATAGATTATGAAGGTGTCATCTGGTCGGTTAATACCGATAATGAAACTGTTATTGCCAAACGAAAAGAAAAGGTGTTTATAACCGGGAATACACCTTTTACCAACATCACCATGGACCTGAATGTTCCGGAGTTTCTGAAAGATCAGCCGGTAATTGTGGGCGGCGAAAATAAAGAGCGAACCTATGGTGAGTTTGAAAAGGAAATGGATATGTTCAACCGGGCTTTTGCCGAACTGATGCAGGAGGGAGATGCCAAAGGCCGGGTCTTTTCCTTTCCCATTCCCACCTATAATATAACCTCGGATTTTGAATGGAATAACGAGCTTTTGGACCCGCTGTGGGAGATGACGGCCAAGTACGGTATACCCTATTTCAGCAATTTTGTTAATTCAAATATGAATCCCGAGGATGCAAGGAGCATGTGCTGCCGATTAAGGATCGACAACAGAGAGCTCCGCAAACGCGGTGGTGGTCTGTTTGGGGCCAATCCGATGACCGGATCGGTGGGTGTGGTCACCATTAATTTAGCCCGTATCGGGCATCTGGCCCGGGATGAGAATGATTTTATGGAGCGTATTTATGAGCTGATGGATCTGGCCAAAGGCAGCCTGGAGGTAAAAAGACGGGTCCTGGAAAACTTAACAGATCAGGGGCTTTACCCCTATGCCCGGTTTTATCTGCGGGATGTGAAAAACAGGTTTGATGAGTACTGGAAAAACCATTTTAATACCATCGGTATTAATGGTATGAATGAAGCTCTGATTAATTTTATGGGTAAAAACATTGCCTCTCCTGAGGGGCGCAGCTTTGCCCTGCAGGTCATGGATTTAATGCGGGAGCGGATGGTAGACTATCAGGAAGAAACGGAAAATCTGTATAACCTGGAGGCCACTCCGGCCGAGGGTACCACCTACCGGCTGGCCAAAATGGACAAGGAGCGTTTTGGCAGCAGTATCACGGTGGCCAATGAAGATAAAGTAAAGAGCAGTGGGGCTGAGCCCTATTATACCAATTCCACCCATCTGCCGGTGGGTTATACCGATGACATTTTTACGGCCCTGGATCTGCAGGATGAACTGCAGCAGAAATATACTGGAGGTACGGTGCTGCACGGTTTTCTGGGAGAGAGAATGCCGGATATAGAAGGCACCAAAAAATTAATAAAAAGAATTGCTGAGAACTACAGCCTGCCCTATTATACCTTAACTCCCACTTTCAGCATCTGTCCGGAACACGGTTATCTGGCCGGAGAACATGAATACTGCCCCAAATGTGCGGCTGAAGAATAAATAGATCAGGAGGGAAAAGAAGATGGATATTGCCGGCTTTCGCAAAACCAGCCTGATTGATTATCCGGGCCAGATTGCAGCTGTGGTTTTCACCCAGGGCTGTAATTTCCGCTGTCCTTACTGTCATAACCCGGAGCTTATTGAATTTACTTCAGATAAGGAGTTTATGGATCCTGATTTTCTGTGGGATTTTCTAAAACAGAGGAATGAACTTCTGGATGGGGTGGTTATCACCGGAGGTGAGCCCACCCTGCAGGAGGATATAATTGACTTTATAAAAAAGATAAGGTCCCGGGGCCTGAAGGTTAAACTGGATACCAATGGTTCGGTATTCAGGGTAATAGAAACCATAGTTCAGGATAATCTCGTGGATTATGTGGCTCTGGATATCAAAGGGGCCTTTGCTGATTATCCCGAAATTGCGGGTATTAAAAATCAGGACCATATAGATAATGTCCGGCAGAGTATGCAGCTGCTGGTCAGTTCAGACATCACCTGTGAGCTGCGGACTACTGTGGTCCCGGGTTATCATGACTCAGCCCAGGTTGAGAAGATAGCCGGGCAGATTTCCGGGTCTGGCAGGTATGTGCTTCAGAACTTTCGTCCGGGTAAAACTCTGGACCCTGCTCTTCAGGAAAAGAGCCGCTTTTCTGAGGAAAAAATATATTCTTTTCAGGAAATAGTACAAAAAAGGACCCCCAACCTGGAGGTCGAGGTTAAAGATTAACATAACGAGCAGCAGCTGCAGGTGGCTATATTTTTTGGTTCTTTTCCATAATCATTGGTAGGTTTAACTATATGCTGCTGTCAGCTGATATGGGAATTAGACCTTTTCGTGAATGGAGAAATATAAACAATAGCATCATAAATCAATATTTTTCACCAGTGGAAGTGGAGATGAACCTCGAAGAGTAACAAAAATCAGTTATTTAATGGAATTAACAGATTTATAAAGGAAAAAGGAACATATTATTGAATTATAAATAACAGGGAGGAGATATTAATGGGTAAAAAGCAGAAATGTGAGGTATATTCCAGAGTTGTTGGTTATCTTTCTCCGGTCTCAGAATGGAATAAAGGTAAAAAGGAAGAATATAAACAGAGAGAGGAGTTTGACCTTCCAAAGAAACAGGAACTTAAAGACTGAGAGACTATCAGGCTGGTCGGGTTATAGCGGCCAGCTTTATATTTGCCTCCAGGTAAAAGCAGGTTCTCTTTACTAATTTTTTTAGTTTACAGAAGATATTGAGGGCCGAAACCGGACTGTATGCTGTACTTCTAATAGACCTGCTGCTCGACCTGCTGCCTAATAGGCCGGTATAATCTAATAGGTCGGTATAATCAAAATAACCAATATGTATAACCAGTATGGATAATATTTACAATATAATTATATAAAAGGAGCTGTTTTCTTAATGAAAAAAGCATTAATTGTTAAGGGTGGCTGGGATGGACATGAACCGGAAAAGGTGGCTGACCTGTTTTTTGAGATCTTAAAAGGAGAAAATTTTTCTGTGGAGGTCAGTTCGACCCTGGATGTTTTTACAGAAGAAGAGAAAATTAAAGATCTGGATTTAATTGTTCCCCACTGGACCATGGGTGAGATCAGCCAGCAGCAGCTGGAACCGGTTATGGATGCGGTGGCCGATGGTTGTGGAATCGCCGGCATCCACGGTGGTATGTGTGATTCCTTCCGGGACAGTGTAGGCTGGCAGTTTATGACCGGGGGTCAGTGGGTGGCCCATCCCGGAAATGATAACACTGAATACCGGGTGAATATAAATCATGCTTCATCAAGTCCCCTGATTGAGGGTATTGAGGATTTCAATGTCTCCTCTGAACAGTATTATGTCCATGTTGATCCGGCCGTGTCTGTACTGGCCACCACCCGTTTTCCCACAGCTGATGGTCCCCATGCGGCCAATGGGGAAGTTGATGTCCCCGTGATCTGGACCAAAAGGTGGGGAGAGGGTCGGGTTTTTTATAATTCCCTGGGTCATCATGCTGATATTGTGGCCAAAGATGAGGTAACTGAACTGATGAGGCGCGGATTTGTATGGGCCAGCCAATAATAAGGAGAGTGAAAAGCTGATGGAAAAAGTGAATATTGGTGTAGTGGGCTGTGGAAATATAAGTGATATTTATTTTAAGAACTGCCGCAAATTTGATTTTCTGGAAGTGAAAGCCTGTGGGGACCTGGTGTCTGAGAAGGCTGAAGAGAGTGCCGAAAAATATGATATTGAATACATAATGACTGCAGAAGAGATGTTTGCTGATCAACAGCTGGATATCATTCTTAATTTGACAACTCCCGGAGCCCATGCTGAAATCTGTCTTAAGGCCCTGGAGGCCGGTAAACATGTTTATGTGGAAAAACCACTGGCTGTAGAAAAAAGTGCAGGTCAAAAAATAATTGCTAAAGCTGCTCAAAAGGGCCTGCTGGTGGGCACAGCTCCGGATACATTTCTGGGTGGGGGCCTGCAGACCTGCCGCAAATTAATAGATGATGGCTGGATCGGAGAACCGGTTGGGGCGACCGCTTTTATGATGGGCCGGGGCCATGAAAGCTGGCATCCTGATCCCGAATTTTATTATAAAAAAGGTGGAGGCCCCATGTTTGATATGGGTCCTTATTATCTGACAGCCCTGATTTCCCTGCTGGGTGGGGTCCAGGAGGTAACCGGTATGACCGGGACCGCATTTTCTGAAAGAACCATTACCAGTGAGCCAAAATATGGTAAAAAAATTGAGGTTGAAGTACCCACCCATGTTAACGGACTTCTGAAATTTGCCGGGGGGGTGACCGGTAATATAATTACCAGTTTTGATGTCTGGCAGGCCCAGCTGCCGCGTATTGAAATTTATGGTACTGACGGTTCCCTGAGTGTTCCGGATCCCAATACCTTTGGGGGAGAAGTGAAGATTTTCAAACCTGATGGGGAAGGCTGGCAGAAGGTACCTTTGACCCATGGTTTTACGGAAAATTCAAGAGGACTTGGTCTGGCAGACCTGGCTGTGGCCACCCAAAAGAATCGCAGTGTTCGGGCCAGTGGAGAAATGGCCCTGCATGTGCTGGAAATTATGCACGGTTTTCATGAAGCTGCAGATCAGGGGACCCACTGTGAGCTGGAGAGCTCGGTGGAGCGTCCTGAGCCTCTGCCGGCCGGTATTTCGGGCTTGAATTATTCAGCTGAATTATTTATGTAGGAGTCTGGCTTTACCGGAGGCAGTCTTTTGGGTTTCGAATTTTCACGGGTGGTTCCGGGAATCTTTGGTGCAGCTGAGCAGTGATGTTATGCAGGTACCTGAGGTAAGCTTTGAGCTATTTTTTTAAATAGCTAAAACATATTTTGTTTACCAAAAAGAAAAGGGGTGGTTTTTGTTATGAGTGAAGAAAACACTTTGAAATTTGGTATGGTTGGTGGAGCTGAAGGCTCTTTTATGGGCCGGGTACACCGCATAGCGGCCGGCTTTCATGATGACCTTAAGCTGGTTTCCGGCTGTTTTTCCCGCAGCTATGAGAAGACACTGGAGACCGGTGAAAAACTGGATATCCCGGAAGACCGTCTTTACAATGATTTTGAGGAGATGGCCCGACAGGAGGCCGGAGAGATTGATTTTGTGTCTATTGTTCTGCCCAATTATGCTCATTATGAGGCGGCAAACCCCTTTGTGGATCGGGGGATCAATGTTTTCTGTGAAAAACCGCTCACCTTTACGGTCGACCAGGCTGAAGATTTAATGCAGCGGGTTAGAGAAACAGAGATTGTGTTTGCCGTAAATTATTCTTATTCCGGTTATCCGATGGTTAAGCAGGCCCGGCAGCTGGTTCGGAAAGGTAAGCTGGGAGATATTATTATGGTCCGGGCTGAATACCCTCAGGAGTGGATTTTAACCTCTCTCCAGGAGGATAGTGAAGGAATTTCTTCCTGGCGAATTGACCCGGAAGTGGCCGGTATTTCCAACTGTACCGGGGATATTGGCAGTCATATTGAAAATACAGTCTCCTATATTACCGGCCTGGAGATTGAAGCTCTGTGTGCCAATCTGGAATCCAAGTCCGGGGCCAGTGAACTTGATGATAATTCTGAGATCATGCTGAAATATGATAACGGAGCTTCGGGCATGTACTGGTCCTCCCAGGTAGCTGTGGGCCATGACAATGGACTAAAAGTTCGGGTTTATGGAACCGAAGGGTCTTTGGTCTGGAGGCAGGAAGAACCGAATTATCTGGAAGTAACCTATACTGACCGCCCCAAACAGCGGCTTTCCCGGGGACGGGACCCTCTTTTTCCTGCTGCTGATGCTGTTTCCCGGCTGCCGGCCGGACATCCGGAAGGTTATTTTGAGTCTTTTGCCAACATGTATCATAATCTTAAACAGGCTGTTTTGGCCCACCGGGATGGAAATTATGAAGAGGATGAGTTTGATCTGCCCACCATTGAAGAGGGGATCACCGGAGTTAAATTTATACACAAATGTGTTGAGAGCTCCAAACAGGGTGTAAAGTGGGTTGATTTTGAATAAAATCTTAAAAACAACAAAAATAAGTGACAGCAAGTATTAAAAAGCATAAAAAAAGTCCCCGCCCGGGGACTTTTTTGCTGCTCTGTTTGATTTTTTCTTTTTCCTGTGGGCCCCAGAAAGTTTATCCAGGGCTCATTTTAATTTCTGTCACTATATTTTAAAGAGCCTTATTCATTTATAATATCCTCATAATAATCGGTCTGCTGAAAAATAGGTTTATCTTTAATATAATCATAGGCACTTTGTCCATCATCATCCTCGGTATACAGGTCGGCTCCCTTTTCTATCAGTACGGGTACGGTGTGTATATTTCCAGCCCAGGCAGCATTGGTCAGCGGAGTTCGGCCCGATAAATCAGTGGTTTCCAGCTCGGCTCCATTTTCCAGAAGTACCTCAATAATCTCCGGATTTTCGGTATTAATGGCGGCTGTTTTCAGCGGAATTCTTTCTTTTCCTTCACTGGCCTCGGCGGAAGCTCCTTTTTGGAGAAGTATTTTAATTATTTCACTGCTGCTGTTGTGGGTTAGGGCATATTCCAGAGCATCCCAGCCCCTAAGATCCCGGCTGTCCAGCTCAAAATCAAATTCGTCAATTAAATAAGTTATTATCTCGGGGCTGCTGTTTTTTGAGGCAGCGGCCATCAGCAGATTTTCCCCCCGATCGGTTGTATAATCTTCTTTTGCTCCCCGGGAAATTAAATGCTTCAGGACCTCAGGGTCTTCATTTTCCCGGGCCGCCCAGAAGATAGGGGGATATCCGTCATTGTCTTCGGCATTGATATCAGCTCCATGCTCCAAAAACAGATCGATCAGCTCCCGATCCCGGCTTTTTTCCACCACATAGGACAGGGCGGTGCGGCCATATTGATTGGTCTGGTTTACATTGGCTCCGGCCTCGATCAGTATTCGAATGATCTCCGGGCTGGTATTGAAAGCTGCTGCCCACATCAGGGGGGTATTCTGCAGTCCATCCCGGGCACTTATGCGCGCGTTTTTATCCAGAAGCAGCCTGATAAT
>PWDW01000217.1 GCA_003553225.1 Halanaerobiaceae bacterium | reverse complement strand
TCAAAAAAAGTACTCCTAACAGAGTACTTTTTTTGAAATACTATTCACCTGCTAAATCCGGAATTCTAAAACAACTGTTACTTAAGTTCTACAGTAGCTCCAGCATCTTCAAGTTTTTCTTTCATTTCCTCTGCATCTTCCTTACTGACACCTTCCTGGATATTCTGAGGAGCATCATCAACCAGAGCTTTTGAATCTTTTAATCCCTGACCTGTAATCTCCCGAACTGCTTTAATTACATTAATCTTTTTGTCTCCAATTTCAGCTAAAAAGACATCAAACTCAGTTTGTTCTTCCTCTTCTTCTTCAGCACCTGCGGCTCCTCCGGGAGCAGCTGCAACGGGAGCAGCAGCACTAACCCCGAATTTTTCTTCCAGCTCTTCAACCAGTTCCGAAAGCTCCAGTACTGACATATTTTCTATTGCTTCAATGATTTCTTCTTTTTCCATTTTAATTTCCTCCTTATTAATTTTCTTTCTGTTCTTTTATTTGATGTAAGACCTGAACAACATTCCTCATACTACCCTGCAATACATTTACCAGCCCACTAATGGGAGCCTGCATACCGGCCAGTGTTTTGCTGATCAATACTTCTCTAGATGGAATATCAGCCAGAGAATTAACTTTTTCTGCACTGATGTTTTCTCCATTTAAATAACCGGCTTTTATCTCCAGAACATCATTATCCTGGGCAAAATCTACAAGTACCCGGGCAGGTGAAACAACATCCTCCATACCGAAAGCTACGGCTGTAGGACCCGTAAAATTATCTGTAATCTCTTCCAGTCCGGCTTGATCAGCAGCTATTTTGGCCAGAGTATTTTTAACCACCTTATACTCTACACCTGACTCTCTTAATTCTGCTCTTAGTTCGGTCATCTGAGCAACATCAAGTCCCAAATAATCGGTAAACACCATTGACTTAGCCCGCTCAAATTTTTCGTACAATTCTTCTACTGCAGCTTCTTTTTCAGGTGTCGGCATTTTTTCACCTCCTTAAATAATACCAGAAAACAACAAAAAACCTCCTTCATAGACAGAGGAGGGTCATTACAGCTTTCGTTTGACTAAACCTCGGCAGGAATATTTAAGCTAAATTACAGCTCCTGCTGTCTATGGTTATCATATATTCTGTTTTATTTAAACCAGATCTATCCTGTTTTTAATATATCCGGCTAGGTCAGAACAACCAGCAGTCTATTTGGTGACAATATTAATTACTGCATTAGGATTAACCTTAATACCCGGCCCCATTGTAGATGATAAAACTACCGTCTGTAAATATCTTCCACTGGCAGCAGCGGGTCTCTCCTGAAGCAGCCTATTCATGATAGCTTTGAAATTCTCCATTAGATCTGCTTCCGAAAATGAAGCCTTGCCTATCGGAAGATGGAGATTCCCGACATCATCAACCCTGTATTCTAGTTTCCCGGCTTTAAACTCCTCAACTGCTTCCTGTAGTTCAAAGGTCACCGTTCCCGCTTTCGGATTGGGCATTAAACCCTGAGGGCCAAGTATTCTGCCCAGAGGCCCAACCAAACTCATCATGTCAGGAGTTGCGAGGGCAACATCAAAATCCATCCACCCTCCTTCAATTCTTTCTGCCAGATCTTCCTGGCCCACATAATCAGCACCTGCTTCTTCTGCTTCCCGGGCTTTTTCACCTTTGGCAAAGACAGCAACCGTAACTTCCTGTCCAATACCGGCAGGCAAAACAATTGTGCCTCTAATGTTTTGATCAGCATGCTGAGGTTGAACACCTAACTTTGTTGAGAGATCAATTGTTTCATCAAAATCCGCAGTAGCAGTTTCTTTAACTCTTTTTACTGCTTCTTCCGGAGCATAAAGTTCTGATTTATCAACTTCTTCACTAACTTTTTGATATCTTTTGCTTCTTTTTTTCATTTTTATAAATCTCCTCCTGTGGTATACGGAATAATCCTCCCACATTTTTATTCAAAAAAATTAAATCATTTTTGCTGGTTTTATTCTACCTCTATACCCATACTTCTTGCTGTTCCTTTAACCATACTCATAGCCGCCTCCATGGAAGCAGCATTGAGATCCTCCATCTTGGTTTCAGCAATTTCTCTCACATCTTCTTCACTAACCGCAGCCACCTTCTCCTTATCCGGTTCTCCAGAAGCAGTTTCAATTCCTGCCGCCTGTTTCAATAAAATTGAAGCAGGAGGTGTTTTAGTAATAAAATCAAAAGAACGATCTTTATAAATAGTTATTTCAACTGGTATAATTGTACCATCTTTATCAGAAGTTCTCTGATTAAATTTCTGGGTAAACTCACCAATATTAATCCCATACTGACCCAGAGCCGGACCTATTGGTGGAGCTGTGGTGGCCTGTCCACCCGGGATCTGAAGCTTTACAGTAGTTTCAACTTCTTTTGCCATTTTCCTACCTCCTTTCTCAAAATACTTATTCCTTTTATTCAGGTTCAACCTGAGAAAATTCAAGTTCTACCGGTGTATCCCGGCCAAACATGGAAACCATAACTTTTACTTTTCCCTGCTGAGGATTCACTTCCTGAACTACTCCAATGAAATCTTCAAAAGGACCATCTATAACAGAAACTTTATCTCCTTTTGAAAATTCCGGTTCTAATAATTTCTCTCCCTCAACTTCCATGCGTTCCAAAATTCTATCTATCTCTTCATTGCGGGCAGGTAGTGGTTTGGTTCCACTGCTGACAAAACCGGCTACCCCAGGTGTGTTTCTAACCACATACCAGGTATCATCATTCATTTCCATTTCAATCAAAACATAACCGGGAAATAAAGTTTCATCAACAATCTCTTCCTGACCATCTTTTCTTTCCACCTTTTCTTCTGTGGGCACTAAAATCTGTTCAATCTTATCTTCCATACCTGTACTGGCAACTCTTTTTTCAAGATTATCTTTAACCTTATGCTCCTGGCCAGAATAGGTATGAACAATATACCATTGTTTGTTTTCTCCCATAATAAAAGGACCCTATATTATGGATCCTCACCTCCTCAATCACATTATAAGGGGAGTAATTATCTGAGTGAAAAGAGCATCAACTATTCCAATAAAAATTATTAAAGCTGTTACTGTGAGCAGAACAACAGCCGTATAAGAAGAAAGCTCCTGTCTATTGGGCCAGTTCACCTTCTTCAGCTCCATCTTGACTTTTTTCAAAAAATCTGTCACCTTGCTAACTTTTTCCAAAATTACAGTCATAATATTTTACACACCTCAATTTGTAATATTATACTTAACTGGTTTCCCGGTGCAGTGTATGCTCGGTACAAAACTTACAGTATTTTTTTAATTCCAGTCTTCCCCTGTCAGATTCGGGATTCTTTTTAGTTGTGTAATTCCTGTTCCTGCATTCAGTGCATTCCAGGGTTATTATTTCTCTCATAGATCTTCCACCCCCTAATAATGACTTTTTTTACAATATCATATTCTATTCAGAAAGTCAAAAAAAAATACCCACTTCAACAAATTAAGGAAAAGGCATGAACCCCTTTTGTGAGGGCACATGCCTTATTTAATTTTATATTTTATTTCCTGTCTTTTTAAACTAACAATGCCTATTCAATAATGTTAGTTATAACTCCGGCCCCTACGGTGTTGCCACCCTCTCGAATTGCAAACCGAAGTCCTTCTTCCATAGCTATCGGAGTTATTAAATTCACCTGCATCTCTATATTAT
>PWDW01000231.1 GCA_003553225.1 Halanaerobiaceae bacterium | reverse complement strand
TCCGGTGGCAAGAGCGGAGGGGCAACACCTGTTCCCATACCGAACACAGAAGTTAAGTCCTCCAGCGCCTATGGTACTGCAGGGGAAGCCCTGTGGGAGAGTGGGTCGCTGCCGGAATTTAATTAAATATTTTTTGATGGGGTGTAGCCAAGCGGTAAGGCACTGGGTTTTGGTCCCAGGACGCGCAGGTTCGAATCCTGCCGCCCCAGCCATTAACTTGGGCCATTAGCTCAGTCGGTAGAGCACCTGACTTTTAATCAGGTTGTCGGAGGTTCGATTCCTCCATGGCTCACCAACCACGCGGGGTAGAGCAATCTGGTAGCTCGTCAGGCTCATAACCTGGAGGTTACCGGTTCGAATCCGGTCCCCGCAACCACTTTTCTTTTAATATTATTATTTGTTTATGGGCGGGAGTAGCTCAGTTGGCTAGAGCATCAGCCTTCCAAGCTGAGGGCCGCGGGTTCGAGTCCCGTTTCCCGCTCCATTCTGGGTCTATAGCTCAGCGGCTAGAGCACGTGGTTCATACCCACGGTGTCAGAGGTTCGAATCCTCTTAGACCCACCAATTTTTTCCTGTAATTATTTTCGGTGATGATGATTTATGTTTGTCTTTAATTATAATTTGCACCTTGAGAAAAAATTATACTGCTGGAAGGGTTTTTTTGAACTAATATAAAAAAATTCCAGTTCCCATTTCTAATATGGAGAGGTACCCAAGTGGCTGAAGGGGCGGGTTTGCTAAACCTGTAGTAGGGTTATTATGCCCTAGCGAGGGTTCGAATCCCTCCCTCTCCGCCAGTAAAGAAGTTATTTACTGTGCCCTCATCGTCTAGGGGTCTAGGATACCAGGTTTTCATCCTGGCGACAGGGGTTCGAATCCCCTTGAGGGTGCCATTTTGGGCGAATAGCTCAGCTGGGAGAGCACCTGCCTTACAAGCAGGGGGTCACAGGTTCGAGCCCTGTTTCGCCCACCATTTATTTTTGGGGGAGTAGCGTAGCTGGTTCAACGCGCCGGCCTGTCACGCCGGAGAGCGCGGGTTCGAATCCCGTCTCCCTCGCCATTTTTCTGCCGATGTAGCTCAGCAGGTAGCAGCGCTTCCATGGTAAGGAAGAGGTCACCGGTTCGAATCCGGTCATCGGCTCCAAATCTATATGGGGATATAGCTCAGCTGGGAGAGCGCTACACTGGCAGTGTAGAGGCCAGGGGTTCGAATCCCCTTATCTCCACCAAATTTAAGGTTAGAAGTTTGAAGTTTGAAGCTGGATAAATATAAACTATAATTCAAAATCCAACTTCCAATATCCAATCTGGAGGGGTGCCCGAGTCTGGTTAAAGGGAGCAGACTGTAAATCTGCCGGCGATGCCTACAAAGGTTCAAATCCTTTCCCCTCCACCATCTTTTATGCGGGAGTAGCTCAGGGGTAGAGCATCACGTTGCCAACGTGAAAGTCGCGGGTTCGAATCCCGTTTCCCGCTCCATTTTTATGAGCAAAAAAGAAAGAAAATTATGAAAAAGAACTGTGGCCAAAGAGAAACAGGGATCACGTTAAGTTAAAGCTGTGTGTTAGCAGTATTGACCGGAAGGTGAAAATATATTTTACCGGTTTATCGGATTATATCAGCTGGTTATCTGCAGATCAGGATTTCGGTAATTTTTTTCATGTTCATTAAAAATACTTTTGGGGGCTGAATAGAAATGACAGGATATAGTTCAAAACTTAAAATGTTTTATTTTATATTATTAATTATGATTATTTTTCTTGCTTCTATAGGGATATCACAGAGATTTAGCTGGAATAAAGCTCTGGCAGAGCAGGGAAGATGGGTTTTTAATCATGAGTTTTATTTAATAATAAATACAGCAGTTGGTGGTCACTGGCCGGGTTATCCTGATGAAACTACTGAATTTCCCCAGGAGATGCTGGTAGACTATATCAGAATGTATAATCTGGAGGATGAGCTGATCTGGAGTGATGAATTTGAGGGAGCTGAAATAAACAGGGATTTTTGGTCTTTTGAAGTGGGTAATGGCCATGCTCAGGGAATTCCGGGCTGGGGTAATGCGGAATTACAGTATTATACGGCCGGAGAAAATGCCCGAATTAAAAATGACAAACTGGTCATAGATATTAAAGAAGAAAACAGAACTGATCAATACGGTGAATATAATTATACTTCAACCAGGATGGTTACCCGAAATAATGTGCATATGAAATATGGGAGGATTGAAATTAAAGCTAAACTGCCGGAAGGACAGGGAATCTGGCCTGCTTTCTGGATGCTGGGAACAAAGGCGGGCTGGCCTGATGGTGGAGAAATTGATATTATGGAATTACTCGGACATCGCCCTTCTGAAGTACACGGAACCGTTCACGGTCCCGGTTATTCTGGGGGACATGGAATAAGCAATAATTATATTTTAAAAGAAGGATCTTTTACAGGGCAGTTTAATATTTTTATTCTGGAATGGGAGGAAGATAAACTTAGATGGTATATCAATGAAGAAAAGGAGCCATTTCATGAAGTACAAAAAACCGAACAGGGAACAGTGATCAAACGGTAAAATGAAGTATTTATGGGGAGTATAATGACATTTGTCCTCCCCGGCTAAATAAGTTGGTTTCCCTCTATCATATTTTTGACCATCGAAAGTGGGGATTACCAATTAATTAAAAAGTTTTTCTTTAAATAGAGGAAAACAGAGGAGGACAAATGTCTTACTTTTAAATTGTTCTTTGGTGATTTTTATATTTCCATATAACACATGTCTTTTATTTCCAGTTCTTCGGATAGATTTTCTAAAGTATTCATTTCTTCCGGAGATGGTTTTGTGTCAGTCTGGAGCAGCATAATTGCTTCCCCTCCGGCTGCTTCTCTTCCAACCTGCATACTGGCTATATTAATATTATTTTCTCCCAGAGTGGTTCCAATTTTTCCTATGACTCCCGGTTTGTCTTTATAGGTTAATACCAGAAACTTACCATCAAGATCCAGGTCAATTCGATAGTTATTAATTTCAACAACTCTCAGTCCAATGGGCAGGGAAGTACCCCCAATACTGTAAGATCCTTTATTGGTCTTTATGTTAAGCCTGATTATATTATTGAGTCCTTTAGGTGGGGTAATGGTGCTTTCCTTAAGGGTGATGCCTCTTTCTTCGGCAACAATTGGGGCATTTACCAGGTTTACTCTGCTGTCCAGAATGGGATCTAATAGGGCTTTGACCAGAGAACGGGTAAAAGGCTCCAGTTTTGTCTCCGATATTTCTCCTCCATATTCAACTTCAATGTACTGGATTCTTTCATTTCCCTTCCAGTAAGCCATAAAGTTGCCCAGTTTATTGATTAGATCCAGATGGGATTTAAATTTATTTAGTTCCTGAGAATCAATTGTGGGAATATTAAGGGGAGATTCGGGTAGTTTGTCTTCCAGAAGTACATCCAGCACCTGCTCGGCGGCAGTTATAGAGACATTGTCCATCGCTTCAGTGGTGGTGCCTCCCAGATGGCAGGTCATGATAACTTTTTCTTCAAACTGAACCAGGGGGTTTTCATGAGGTTCAAAGGGTTCTTTCTCATGAACATCCACAGCTAAGCCGGCTATCTCATTATTTTTTATTGCTTCAGCAGCAGCCTCAGTATCCAGGTTTCCTCCCCGGGCTGTATTAATTAGACGGGCCGAATCCTTCATCATTTTGAATTCTTCACTACCTATAATATGTCGGGTTTCATCATTCAAAGGAGTATGAATACATATATAATCTGATTTTTTTAATACTTTCTCAAAAGGTAAGAGTGGTACATCGATTCTTTCCGCTTTCTCCGGGGCCAGATAAGGGTCATTGGCAATAACGTTCATATGGAAGGCCTGTGCTCTCTGGGCTACTCTGCTGCCTATTTTACCCAGCCCTATAATCCCCAGTGTTTTTTTATTTAATTCTTTACCCATATATTTTTGTCGATCCCATATTCCTTCTCTCAGGGCATTATTGGCCTGAGGTATATTGCGGGATAAAGAAAGCATCAGACCCATAGTATGTTCGACAGCTGATATGGTGTTCCCGGTTGGAGTGTTGAAAACATAAATTCCTTTTTTCGCTGCTTCTTCTACATCAATATTGTCATACCCCGTACCGGCCCGGCCAATAACCTTTAGATTATTTGCTTTATCTAAAGCTTCTTTGTCGAGAACAGTCATACTTCTTACAATTATACCATGATAATCACCAATAATGTCTAGAAACTCGTCCCGACTAAGTTCAGTGTTATAAGTTACTTCTGCTTTTTCTTCAAGAATATCAATACCAGTTTGAGCGATTCTATCACTTACCAGTACCTTGTACATATAAATAACCCCTCCTCAAACAATGCAATTTTGATGTTAACATTTATTTTACTATAATTATTTTTATATATCAATAATAAATTTCAAGAAACAAAAGTTTTTGGGTATAAAAGGTAAGAAAAGAGCAAATTTCCGTACAGATTACAGATAATTTCCCAAAAGCTTGGCAGGAACAATTTTTAATACAGGTTGCAATAACTATTTATTTTATGCTAGAATTAAATACACCTTTATATGCATTTTTAATAAATTTTTTAAAAATAGCTAAATTATTTAACAAATTATCAATATCAAATCAAGAAGTCTATTCTTAAAGATTAACCGGACCAATTAATAATAATGAGATTAAGCACTATAACTGAATAAATTAAATAAATAATTGGGGGGGCAAACATTTATGAAAGTTATAAAAAGAAGTGGTAAGAAGGTTGCCTTTGATGAGACAAAAATAAGAAATGCCATAAAAAATGCTGCTGAGGCGGTTAATAAAGAAGATCTCTCATTTGTTGAGGACATAACATCCAGGGTGGTTTCAGAAGTAAAGGAAAAATATACTGAACCTCATGTTGAGGAGATACAGGATATTGTTGAAAAAAATCTGATTGATGCCGGTTATGTTGAATTGGCCAGAAAATATATTAGATACCGGGAACGCCATGCTCAGAAGCGCAAAGAATGGATTAAAGATGAACTGCCCCTTTCCATATGGACCCGGAAGTATCAGTTCGAAGGTGAAAGTTTTGAAGAATTTTTTGAAAGAGTAGCCGGCAGTAATGATATTATTAGAAAATATATTAAAGCAAAAAAGTTTCTTCCGGCCGGCAGAATTCTTGCCAATAGAGGTCTGCAAAAAAAAGGTATAAAAATCACATACAGCAACTGTTATGTGACAACACCTCCAGAAGATGATCTGGAGTCAATTATAGATGCCGGAAAGAGAATTGCCCGTACATTTTCCTATGGGGGGGGATCGGGACTGGATATCAGCCGGCTTCGCCCCCGGGGAGCGAGAGTAAATAATGCTGCCAAAACAACCAGTGGAAGTGTCAGTTTTCTTGATATTTATGATATTATAAGTAAAAAAATAGGTCAAAAGGGAAGAAGGGCGGCCTTAATGATTTCTTTAGCCGTGGATCATCCTGATATTGAAGAATTTATCGATAAAAAACTTGATTTGGAAGCGGTAAATAAAGCTAATATGTCGGTTAGAATGTTTAATAATTTTATGAATGCGGTTTTAGATAATGAGGATTATAATTTGAATTTTAAAGTAGAGGATACTGGAGAAGTTATTTCCAGAGAAGTTGATGCCAGCAGAATATTCAATAAATTAGCCTACAGTAACTGGTATTCGGGAGAGCCTGGCTGTCTTTTCTGGGATAAAATTTCCAGCTGGAATCTTCTGAGTGAGGATGAAGAATTCAGTTTTGCCGGAACCAATCCCTGTGGGGAAGAACCACTTCCGGCAGGAGGGTCCTGCCTTTTAGGTTCACTGAATATGGCTGAATTTGTGGATAAGCCCTATACGGAACAGGCTTCATTTTGTATGGATGATTTTAAGGAAGCAGTTCGCCATGGGGTGGTATATCTTAATGAGATGCTGGAAGAAGGCCTGCCTTTACATCCCTTAGAAGAGCAGCAGGAAAGTGTAAAATACTGGCGGCAGATTGGTCTGGGCCAGATGGGTCTGGGTTCAATGCTGATCATGATGGGTATTAAATATGGAAGTGAAAAAGCTCTTTCCCTATGTGACAGAATTGGATATAATATGATCAACAGTGCCCTGCAGCAGTCAGCTTTACTTGCCAAAAAAGAGGGTGCTTTTCCCGGGTATAAAAAAGAGGCTGTTCTGGCAAGTGAATTTCTGCAGACCAATGCTTCTGAAGAAACTCTGCAGCTGATTGAAAAATATGGACTGCGAAACAGTCAGCTTTTAACTATTGCCCCCACGGGAAGTATCAGCAATTTACTGCAGGTAAGTGGGGGAATAGAGCCAATATTCAAGGTCAGCCACACCCGAAAGACAGAAACTCTTTATGATGAAGAGACAGAATATGATATTTTTGATAATACGGTGGCTGAATTAATGCAGCAGCAGGAAATAAAAAGTGAAGATGATTTACCTGATTATGTGGTAGATGCCCATGACCTAAATTATAAAGAGCGGATTGATATGCAGGCTGTCTGGCAGAAATACATTGATGCCTCAATTAGTTCTACCATCAATCTTGATAATGAAACAACTGTTGAAGAGATAAAAGACCTTTATGTGTATGCCTGGGAAAAAGGTCTTAAAGGGGTAACAGTTTACCGGGATGGATGTGCCCGGGAAGGTATTTTGAAAGGGAAGGAAGAATCTCCCGGCAAAACAGAAATGGACGATCAGGATTTTATTGATGCCGGTGTATGTCCCAATTGTAAGGCTGATCTGGACCAGGAGGCAGGCTGTGAAGTCTGCAACAGCTGTGGTTTTGAAGTATGTGATTGATTTGATTAATTATTATTAAGATAAAACAGGGAGTCCTTTAAAATATATGAAAAAAAATAAATATTTTCTTGTTGATTATCATACCCATCCCTATGCCCATGGCCGAAGAGAGGTTACTCTATCATATTTAAAGCAATTTATTGATCAGGCTCAAAAGAATAATATACAGGAACTGGGCTTTAGTGACCATGATATTTATCTGGATCAGATTAACTGGAGTTATTTAAAAAAAATAAAAAAAACAGGTCCTATCAGTGTAAAATTAGGTTTAGAGATAGGATATCGCCCGGGAAAAGAACAGGTTTATGGCAAAATGAGAGAGAAATATAATCTCGATTTTCTGATTGGTTCGGTCCATTTTATAAAGGACTGGAACTTTGATCATCCCGCCTACAGAGAAGAATTTAAAAAAAGAGAAATTAATCAGGTTTATCAGGATTATTTTGATTTATTAATCCAGGCCTTTAATACTGAACTGTTTGACATTGTTGGTCATCTGGATTTAATAAAAGTATTCGGCTATTTTCCTAAAAAAAAGACTCTCCTGGATTTTGTAAGACCGGTACTTGATGTAATTAAAAAAAATGATATGGTAGTTGAAATTAATACCAATGGTGTAAACAAACCGGTCAATGAAATATATCCTGCCCGGGAAGTTATCAAAAAAATGTATCAGCTGGATATCCCGGTAACCCTTGCTTCTGATGCACATGCACCTGATAGAGTTGGGGCCGGATTAAAAGAGGCCGCTGCTCTGCTAGAGGAAATTGGTTACCGGCAGATAGCGGTTTTGAATAATGGAAATATCGAGATGAAAAATCTATTGCTTTAGTTATTTCATTTAAGCCCGGAAAAAATTTTTCCGTATTTTGGGAGCAGTCAATTAATATAATATGAGAAGGCCCAATTAATAAACTGGTTTCAGCAGTTACCGGTTTCTCTAAAAAACAGGAAGTGATATTTATGACCACTATTAAAGATATTGCCCGGATGGCAGATGTTTCTAAATCAACGGTTTCCAAAGTTATAAATGATTATCCGGGGATTAATAAAGAAACCAGAAAAAAGATTCTTAAAATAATGGAAGAAAACAACTATTTTCCCAATGCTACTGCCCGCAGTTTGTCAACCAAGATTTCAAAAACTATCGGTATTTTTGATCCGGGCAGGTTAAACAATTTTTTCTTTCGTGATGTAATGGAAGGAATAGAGGATTATCTGGGAAAAAAAGGTTTTAATATCCTTTATTTCACCAATAAAGCCTGGGGTGAGACCTGGGTTAATTTCAGTTTTACTGAAAAAGCAAGAAACAGAAATGTCGATGGGGTTTTGATGATGGGTTTTGGAGATATTGACCTGGCTCAGTTTAAAAAACTTGTTCAGTCCAGTATTCCTGCAGTTTTTATAGATATCGAGCTGGAGGGAAAAAGGACGACCTACATAACATCCGATAATGCTGCCGGGGCCCGCTCAGCTGTGGAATATCTGTATAAAAAAGGACATAAAAAAATTGGGATTATAAGAGGGCCTTATGGGTTTAAACCCGCCGACAAGCGATTTAAAGGATATCGGGAGAAACTTAATGAGCTTGGTCTAACTTATAATCCGGACTGGGTATTTAGCAGAGAATATTTTCAAAGAGAAGGCAAAAAGTGCATTAACAGTTTTTTAAAAATGTCGGACCTGCCTACTGCTTTTTTCTGTCAGGATATCTTTGCCGTAGGGGCCATAAAAGAGCTGCAAAAAAGAGGTTATCGGATTCCTGAAGATTTTTCATTTGTGGGCTTTGATGATATTGAGCTCAGTGAGCATTATGGTTTAACCACAATTCGACAGAAAAAAGAAAAAATAGGCCGTGAGGCGGCCCGGACACTGCTTAATATTATATATGATGAAGAATTTTCTCCGGTAATTGTCCCGACTGAGCTTGTTGAAAGAAGTTCCTGCAAAAAAATAGACTAATTTATAACCGGGTTGTTTATATTTAAATCGAGTTTCCGGGTATTATTAAAGGGGAAAAAATAGAAAAAATCATAAAACAGGAAAGAAATTTCATTTAATCTGTTTTGAATCTGTTTTGAATAAGAGTATGATTTATACTATAATCAGAATAGAAGTGTTGGGGACCGTATTATTTATAAGGAGGATTATATTTTGATAGAAGAATTATTTTTAGTTCTTCTGCCTGAAGGAAGTGTTCTGGAATTTGCTCAATCCATGCAGCAAAAAATATCAGAGTATTATGATATATATCTGGAAGATAGTTATCCGGAAATTCATATGACGATTGATAAAATTAATAAGGATGCAGATGAAAAAAAAGCAATTGAAGTTATAGAGAGCACCTTGAAAAATTGTGAGCCGGTATTAATTGAGATAGAGGAAATGGATTGCTTTATTAATTATAGAAACAATTTTTTGGTGTTAAATGTAGTACCCACAGAATCACTTGTTCAACTGGCCGGTAGAGTACACCGGGAATTAGATAAAAGAGATTTTTCGGTAATTGATGATTATGAAGAAAACTGGCAGTTTCATATTACCCTGATCAGCAATTATTTTGCCAAAAATCCTTTAGAGGAGAAAGTTTTTCAGGACTTATGCAGGTTTCATACCGGAATTAATTTTCCTCATTCTTCTCGTGCTCACCACCTGGAATTATGGCGCTTTTCCATGGACCCTCAAAAAAAATGTATAACCGATTTTTCTATTGGGCAGTAAAGTTTTGAAAATATACTGGGGGAGTTATTATGAATAAACCGGGAAAAGAAACTCTGCTGAAAATATTGTTGATTGTGGTGATTTTTGTTTTTATATTTGCGGGCTGGAAAATATATGAAAATTACCGTACTGTAAAAAATTTGGAGCAGGAGATCGAACAGCACAGGCAGGAGCTAATTGAAGTTCGGCAGCAAAGAGAAGAGCTAAAAGAAGAGCTGGAAAAAGTTGAAGATGATGACTTTATTGAAAGAATTGCCCGTGAAAAACTGGGGCTGGTAAAACCCGGTGAAACACTGCTGGTTCCGGTTGAAGAGGAGGAATAAAATACTATAGTGAAAAACAAATATATCGAAAAAGCTGCTAATGAACTTGCTATTTCAAAAAAACAGATCCAGCAGGTAATTAATTTACTCAATGAAGGCAATACGGTGCCCTTTATAGCCAGGTACCGCAAAGAACAAACCGGGGCTCTGACCGGCCAAAAAATAAGAGAGATTGAGAAAAAACACGAATATTACAAAAAATTATTAAACCATAAAGAAAAAATATCAAAATTACTTTCAGAACAGGGCAAGCTGGACTCTGAGCTGAAACAAAAAATTAAACGGACCGACTCAATACAGAAGCTTAAGGATATTTATCGTCCTTACAGAAAAAAAAGAAAAACCAGAGCCGATAAAGCACGACAAAAAGGTTTAAAACCCCTGGCTCAGTTAATATGGCAGCAAAAAATAAACAAAGAAAAAGATGAAATAAAAATAAAAGATTATATTGATCAAGATATATTCAATGAAAGTGAGGAAAAGCTTTTTCAGGGAGCCCGGGATATTATTGCTGAATGGATTTCAAGTGATATAGAGATTAGGGAAATTACCCGAAATTTTTTTAAAAAAACAGGGACCGTGGTTACCAAAAAGAGGGAAAACGACAATCAAAATAGTGATAGGTATCAGATGTATTATGATTATCGGGAAAAAATTTCTAAAATTCCTCCTCACCGAATACTGGCTATCAATCGGGGAGAAAAAGAAGAGGTCCTTTCAGTTTATATAAGAGTTTCTGGTGAGGAGATCATCAATAAAATTCAAAAAAAAATAATTACAGGTAATTCATTTTTCAAAAAACAGCTTTGTCTGGCAGTTGAAGAAGCATATAAAAGACTGCTGGCCCCTTCCATGGTCCGCGAAATGAGAAGAATGCTGACTGAAAGAGCCAAAAAGCAGGCTCAAAATATTTTTGCGGCAAATTTAAGGGATTTATTACTGCAGCCTCCGGTTCGAGATAAGATAGTGCTGGGCCTGGACCCTGGTTTTAAGAGTGGAACTAAAGCTGCTGTTGTTAATAAAAGGGGTATATATCAGGAAAGTGAAGTGCTTTATCCCCATCCACCCCACAGAAGAAAAGAAGATGCTTATCAAAAAGTGGTGCAGTTAATTAATGAATATGAGGTAGGCATTCTGGCTCTGGGTAATGGGACAGCTTCAAGAGAAACAGAAAAATTTATAGCTGATTTAATAAAAAAAGAAAATTTATCATTGACCTATACAATTATTAATGAAGCCGGGGCCTCATATTATTCAACATCTGAGGCTGGAATCCGTGAGTTTCCCAATCTGGATCCGGGAATCAGGAGTGCTATTTCTTTAGCCCGGCGTCTGCAGGACCCCCTGGCCGAGCTGGTAAAGATAGAGCCGGCACATCTGGGGATCGGGCTTTATCAGCATGATATTAAAGGAAGAGCCCTTAAAGAGTTACTGGAAAAAATCACTGTTGATGTGGTCAATCAAATAGGTGTAAATTTAAATTCTGCTTCTTTTTTTCTGCTGCAATATGTGGCGGGAATAAACACCAGTACAGCAGAAAATATTATTGAGTACAGAGAAAAAAATGAAGGATTTGATTTCATCAAAAATTTAAAGCAGGTCTATGGGGTTGGTCCTAAAACCTATAAACAGGCAGCTGGTTTCCTTAAAATATTTTCACCGGAAGACCCGCTGGCGGCAACCCTTATTCATCCTGAAAATTATTCTACAGCACATGAATTGTTAGCTCAGCTGGGTTTTTCTGTAGAGGATATTCATACAGAACATAAAAAAAAGGAACTGAAAAATTCAATAAACAGCTTCTCTATAAAGGAACTTGCCCATAACCTGGATATTGGCCTGCCTACTCTAAAAGATATTATCGAATGTTTGCTGGAACCCCAGCGTGATCCTCGTGAGGAGCGGACAAAACCCTTATTCAGAAAAGATATTTTAAAAATAGATGATCTGCAGCCGGGGATGGTGCTCAGGGGCCGGGTAGTTAATGTGGTCGACTTTGGTGCATTTGTAGATATAGGGTTAAAACAGGAAGGATTGGTTCATATTTCAAATATAAGTGATGATTACATTAACCATCCCCTCGAAGAGTTAAGTATAGGACAAACTGTATCGGTCAAAGTTATTTCGATTGAAAAAAATCGCAGCCGGGTTGGGTTGTCAATTCAGAAATAGATTACTATTAAAATTCAATCATAATTTGGTTGACATGTTGTTAATTGTGAGGTATAATGTACCTAATATAAAATATCAAGGAGGAGTATTTTTAGAAATGTCCATTGAAGTAGGAAGTGAAGTTAAAGGTAAAGTTACGGGGATCACCAATTTTGGGGCTTTTGTTGAACTGCCGGAAGGTGAAACTGGTTTAATTCATATTTCAGAAGTTGCTGATACTTATGTAAAAGATATAAGCAATTATCTGGAAGAGGATGAAGAAGTAAAAGTTAAAATCATTAATATTGATGATGATGGAAAGATTGGTCTATCTATTAAGCGGCTGGATGATCCTTCCGATCGTAAAGAACATGCTCCCCAGATGTCTTTTGAGGAAAGAATGGATCAATTTCGAGAACAGAGCAGTGACCGCCAGCAGGACCTTAAAAAGAGGGAAGCAAAGCGCGGTGGTAATAATAAAAATTAATAGTTAATAAATAGATAGATTGTGCTTCTTTATATTTATTTATGATATTAATCGAGGTCCAGCTATTTTATTGTTATAAAATACTTTTGACATATAATTATTTCTTATAAATAATAAATAAAAATGCAGTTATTGAATTAAAGGCATCCTCTTATTTTAGGGGATGTTTTTTTATAGTTATTCAGGAGGTCCTGTTATGTCTGATATTACCGAGGTGGATAAAGAAATAATAGAAAACCAGCTGGATCGTTCTCCGGATAATTTGAAAGGTGTTGAAATAAGATGTCCCCGGGGAAAACCTATGGTTCTGAAAGCTTATCCTTTTAAAAATAAGAGAGCTTTTCCCACTCTTTTCTGGTTAAGCTGTCCTTTTTATGTCCAAAAAGTTTCTAAACTTGAGGATAAGGGCCTTGTAGGCCATTTTACCGGAAAAATGAAAAAGGATGAAGAGTTTGCCGCTCAGATGAGAAAGATGCACCGGAGTTATGCCCGGCAGCGGTTTGAACTGCTTTCTTCTGAGCAGAAAAAAGAAATTAAAGAGATTTCTCCCGATCTATACCGGGTTTTAAAGCAGTCCGGGGTAGGGGGTATCAGGGATAAAACCGGGATCAAATGTTTACATGTACATCTAGCTGATTTTTTAGCCCGGGGAGAGAATCCGGTGGGGAAAGAAGTCTACAGAATGTTACCCGGTGCTGAAGAATGTAAAAATAATTTTAAAAAATACTGTCAGAGTTAAATTTGGGGGGATCATATGCGTTTGTCCGCAATAGATATAGGAAGTAACTCCACCCGGCTGTTAATTGTTGAACAAAAAAAGGGCAGGCTGCAGGAGCTTTTAAGAGAAAAAATAACCACCCGTCCCGGAGCAGACATTGAACAGGGAATACTGAGCCGGGAAGCCATATTTCGAATAGTAAAAGCACTGCAGAAGTTCAAAACAAAAATAAATGAGTATAAGGTGGATAGGTCTGCTGTGGTGGGCACCAGTGCCCTGCGGGAAGTAAAAAACAGAGAAGAAATAAAGAAAATTATAAAGGGGGAAACCGGTTTTAATCTGGAAATTATTTCTGGATTTCAGGAAGCACAACTGATATACAGAGGAGTTTTTTCCAGTATTGATGAAAAGGATTTTTTGATTATCGATATCGGTGGGGGAAGTACTGAATTTGTCTGGAAAAATAAGCAGGATAAAAAAAAGATAAATTTAAAAAGTGTTAATATGGGAGCTGTTAGGTTTAATGAAAAATTTATACTGGATTCCAAAAAACCAATTTCCCCTAAAGAAGAAAAGAAAATAAAAGATTCTGCCGGGAAGCTGATCAAAAAACAGCTGCCCGGGGATCAAAAGTTTAAAAAAGCTGTTGGAGTGGGGGGCACTATTACAACTCTGGGGGCCATAAAACAGAAATTAACAGATTATGATCCGCAAAAAATCCATCTGTTTTCTATTGAAAAAACATCAGTTCGAAAAATATATAAAAAAATATGCTCACTTAATCTAAATGAAAGAAAAGAGATCAAAGGTCTGGAACCGGCCAGAGCTGATATTATCTGTGTCGGGATATTAATTTTGCTTGCTGTTATGGATTTTTTAGAAATTGGAGAACTGATAATAAGTGAGCATGATCTTCTGTATGGGCTTATAAACCGTTTGAATGCTGATAATTTTTGAGCAGTAAAAAAGCAGTGCAGCAGTGAAAACAGTGTAGAAAGAATTAAGCTTTCAGTTTATAGTTGCAAATAGAAAACTTATAGTTGCAAATAGAAAAAATATATTTTATAGGTTTAAATTATTTTTATATTTTTTTGATCCCAGATAACCAATTAAAGTGAATACAGCCATAATCCAGAACAGGGGAGTAAAGAATATATGAAAAATCTTTTCTGCCTGCAGCTGGGCCTGCTCCATGGGGGATAGGACCTGCATAAAGTTCTGGCTGAGAAATAAACTTCCCTGATATAGAAGCTGGGTTAATATTCCCACCAGGCCCAAAAGATACATTAATTTAAATATAACCAGCATGATAACTGCTCCTTTCTAAGAGAGTAGAGATTTATTTTAAATTTATGATTACATTAATTATTATAATATATAAGAAATTTCATTGCAAAAGCGGAGGGGTAATTTAATAATGCTGAAATTTTTCATATTAGAAGAACGGTATATTAAAATTTTATAAAAATTGCAGGTAATAATGGTTTTTTCTAGAAAAGTATATCTACTGGAGAACTATCCAGATATATCATTTTTTGATTATCTATTATTAAGGAGCATTTATTTTGGATCTTATTGAACGATTTGCAGATTTTCTGGATGAAAAATAATTAATTAAAGAAGGAGATCGAATTTTGCTGGCTGTTTCTGGAGGGCCGGACTCCCTTACTATGCTGGATCTTTTTCACCGGCTAAGTGCCCAGAGGTCTTTATCTATTCTTGTATTTCACCTTAACCATGGATTTCGGCAAAGTGCGGATTGTGATCAGAAGTTTGTAAAAAAATTTTGTCAGAAGATAGGGGTTAATGTAATTATAAAAAAATCTGATGTGCCTGCAGCTGCAAAAGAAGGAGGTTTAACTCCTGAAGAGGCGGGGCGCAGAGAGAGATTAAAATATATGAAACAAATTATTCAAAAAAGAAATTTTGATAAGGCGGCTCTGGCTCATAATAGAGATGATCTGGTGGAGACTGTTCTTTTTAATTTATTCAGGGGTACAGGGCTTAGGGGTCTGAAAGGAATTTCTTCTCAATCAGAAATTAGAGGTCTTAAAATCATTCACCCCCTGCTTTTTTGCTGGAGAGAAGAGATTGAAAAGTATTGTTCTTTTCGTGAACTACAGCCGGTTATGGATCCCACAAATAGAGAATCCGATTACAGCAGAAATAAAATACGGAACAGGGTTATCCCCTATCTGGAAAAAGAAATAAATCCGGGATTAAAAAAAGTTGTTTTTAATACGGCAGAGATTATGGAGGATATTGATAATTATCTTTATCAAAAGCAAAGAGAAGTTAAGGACAGGGTAATTGCAGAAGAAAGAACAGACCGGGTTATTCTTGACCTCAACCAGCTAAAATCCCTGCACCCGGTTATCAGATACAGAATAATTCGTGATAGTATAGAAAAGGTTAAGGGAGCAAGTGGTGATGTCTATTATGAGCATTATTCTGCTGTTGATGATTTAATATTTAATTTACCCACAGGTAAAAAACTGGATTTAAAAGGTAATATTGAAGTCAAAAAACAGTATGACTCACTTATTATCGTTAAGGAAAGTGCTTCTGTTTATAATGAAAAATATTCATTTAAACTCAATATACCGGGAGAAACTGAGGTTCCGGGGGACAAAAAAATTGCTGTGAAATTTTTTAAAGGTCAGGATCCCACCCGGATGCCTGATTTT
>PWDW01000119.1 GCA_003553225.1 Halanaerobiaceae bacterium | reverse complement strand
TCTTCAACATTTTTTGGTTTTATGTCTTTAAAACAATTATGATTAGTAACAAAAATTATACAATCACTACCATCAACAGACTCTTCGAATGAGTAAAGTCCATATTCAAAATCATTAACATGAGGATCATAACATTTCACTCTAAAACCTTCATTCTCTGCTAATTTGATAATTTTTTTAGCAGGAGTTTCTCTAGTATCGTCCACATCGCCTTTATAAGCCACTCCAAATATTGTTATCACAGGTTCTTCTACATCTTTAGTCATTTCTCTAGCTTTATTCACTACAAAATTAGGCATCGAGTCGTTAATCTCTCTTGCCAACGAAATCATCTTGCTTGTTGTAGAATTCGAAGATAAAAACCAAGGATCGATAGATATACAATGTCCTCCAACACCCGGTCCGGGATTTAAAATATCGACTCTAGGATGTTCGTTAGCAAGGTCGATAGCCTCCCAAGTATCTATACCCATCTCTTCTCCGATCTGGGCGAATTCGTTCGCTAAAGCGATGTTCACATCCCTGAATGTGTTCTCCATGAGCTTGACCATTTCAGCCGTCTTTATGTCAGTAAGATGAATATCTCCTTTCACAAATGAACTATAAACGTTCTCTGCGATCTCTGCGGACTTCTCGTCTAAACCGCCTATAATCCTGTTGTTGTTCCTCATCTCTTCGAGAGTATTTCCTGGGATCGCTCTCTCAGGTGAATGAGCTAAATAGAAATCTGTTCCTCCATTATATCTTTCTAAAATAGGTAATATCAGATTTTCAGAGGTTGCAGGTGGAACTGTCGATTCTAAAATCACTAAATCGCCATCAGAAAGATGAGGACCGATCATCTCAGTGGCTGATTTAACAGCCTTTAAATCAGGAATATTTAAAGAACTATCTAATGGAGTAGGAACAGCTATGATGAAAACATCAGAAGCTTCAACAGAGGTTTCAGCCTTAAAGTTATCTTTAGCATTTTGGAATAGTTCTTCCATGCTGGGTTCTTCAAAGGGAAGTTCTCCGTTCTTTAACTGTTCAACTTTTTCCTCCTCTATATCCACACCTACGACTTCGTGTCCGGCTTCAGCTAACAATAATGAAGTCGGAAGACCGATGTATCCTAATCCTAACACACAAATTTTCATTATTTACACCTTCAAAGATTTTTAATCATTTTTGCCTAAAATAACATCGATGATGAAATTAGTTACATCTATCTTATCCTCAAGAAATTTCTGTCTTTTTCTTTGCCATTCATCTTTCAAATTTGGATTTTGAATCCATTTTACAGCTTTATTTATTGCCTTTTCTGGATTTGTTGTCGAATATAACAAATCATATTTTTCTTCAAGTTCAAGTAAATATCCTAAGTTATTTTCTCCGGAGAAGGAATTCGAACGTATCGCAGGTGTACCAAGTACTGCTGCTTCTGATGCCATAGTCTGAGAATCCCCTACATAAAGGTCCGCGTAATAAAGCAAATCATGAATTCGGTGAGGAGGAACTGGTAAACGGTAATCTTCAAATTCAGAAGGCAATTTAGATTCTGAGGTTATATATACCTGTCCATAATCAGTTAGTCTAGAGACTAGTTCCTTCTTTTGATTGATAGTAAAGCCAGACTGATCTATATCATGTAGAGCTTTCCATGCTATAAAACGTAAAATGATTATTTTTTGATCATTATGAATATTAAATTTTTTTAAAATCGAAGAATCAGGAGAGAACCTATTCGGATGTAAATAAGCGAGTTCATGATTTCCTGAGTACTTAATGTGTTTTGACCCTAAATCGACTTTGTAAGATTCTGGGGAAAGAATAACATCCGTAAAGGGAATATGAATAAAATAAGGCTTTCGTATCCCTTCCGAGTCCCAGAAAGAGATGGACCTAGCTCCGACAATTTTTGAAACATGACCTGCAGAAGGACCTCCTATAATAACATCAGGTTCTATTTTTTTAGCATGCTTTAACAGATTATATTCTAGTTTTATTTGGTTTAACAGTAACTCAATTTGAGTATTTGGATGAGTAGTCAAAAGGGTATAATCAATATTATATGATTCCAATAGTCGAGATACTAATTCTTTATCGTGGGCAAAAACATAAACATCGTGGTCTTTAGATAATTCACTTATGGTATTTTTATGTAAGTGGACCCTAGCAGGATGTCTGATTACAAAAATTATTTTCATAAATTTAACCTCTGCTTTATTATATCTTTATTTCCTTACTTCCCTAAGCCACTCCTCTTCATCCCCATAAGAGTATCTATCCATCAAACCCCCACATATGGAGTTCAATTTTTTACATCTCTCTTCGTTCCACTCATTCCATTTAGGAAAATATTCTTTCTTACTTATGTTTTTCTTAGTTTCAAAGTAATCTAGCATATCTTTTTTAAAATCTAAGCCTATAAATTCAGTCAAATCCCTCAAAGTTTCCTCTTTGTCATCAGACAAAAATATATCTTCAAATCGTAAGCTTTTAAAGTAGTTATAATCGGAATATAAATCTAACATAAGTTGATTTTCAACTTTCCAGAACCAACAATTTTTTTCGAATTCATCCAGGGTTATCCATTCCCAAAAGGAATAATCACCAAAAAAAGCACCTGAAGGATGCCAAAAAGGAATTACAGAGCTAGCTAAATAACTTTGAATTCTCATATGTTGCCAGTTAATGTATGATCTTACAAAATCTCTTGGGTCTCTTATAATATGGATGATATATACCGTTTTGTCTATCTCTTTTAAAAACTTAGCTGCAATATAATTCATCGTGTTAGCTTCTACATAATATTCATGATCTGAATTGATTATTTTGTGTGTTTTCCACTTATTGATTGCCTTTTTTAAAATGGATTCGGGTAATAAACCCGAGATATACATATTCGATAATACATTTATTCTTCTTGAAAATTTAGGCTGATGATAACTCTTCAAATTGTCGAAATGTTCATTAAAAAAACCTGCTAAACTTTTAGTTCCTGTTCTACCGGTTGAGATTATCAAAACGATTTTTTCGGCCATTATTTTCTCCTGTAACAATTGTCATTTTGAATTAGACAGAATCTTTTTCCCATAGTTAAAAGCCACATCCAACAGATACTTGTAGGTCCACATAACCATGTTCTCATTCCACCGCTCTGGATGTGCATTGATATACAGCTTATCAAAACCTTCTTTTTCTATCGCTTCGATCAACTCATCGGTGCTCTTCAACTCTCTTTTTTTCTCCTTCTCACCTACTTTGTCTCTCACGTTGAACCTCTCATCCCACCTTCTTCCGGTGTCAGTGAAATAGACCACATCACTGCTAACAGAATCGATGGCATCGCCTTCTAGATCGAATCTGTCAAAATCTAGATGCTCAACGAGGTCCTGGTTGTCGATATCGCTTAACGGTGCACCGTGCATGCAGATCGTATTCACATCACATATCTCTCTGAATTTCTTGAGTTCTTTACTGAAGATCTTTAAGGCCTTATCCAAGTCACCATCTGTTTTACTGAAAGCTTCGTGATGATAACCGACCTCGTGACCTGAATCACTGATCCTTTCGATCAGATCCTTATCGAATGTTTTAGGATATCGGAAGTAATAACTCGATGTAACTCCTAAATCCTCTTCCAACTTGGCCATCTTCAGAGCGTTCTTCTTCTGCCTGTCTACATCGTGTCTTAGAATAACGTAAGGAGTTTTCTCAT
>PWDW01000228.1 GCA_003553225.1 Halanaerobiaceae bacterium | reverse complement strand
ATCTTCAGCTATATCACGTATGTAGTTACCACGGTAGCACTCTTTAGGGAAATCAATATCTTGCCCCAAAAGTTCAAGATAGCGCATATATATCGAATATCCCAATATATTCATCTGATTGCCGGCATCATTAAAATAATATTCACGCTGAACATCACATCCTACAGCCTCCATAATACTGGCCAGAACATCACCATAGGCTGCACCACGGGCATGTCCAATTGTTAAAGGGCCGGTCGGATTGGCACTGACAAATTCTACCTGCACTTTTTTGCCTTCCATGGCTTTTGAATTGCCAAATTCACTATCCTCTTTTTCAATCTCATACAAAAGTTCATGGAAAGCCTGTGGAGAAAGATAAAAGTTAATGAACCCAGGTCCGGCCACTTCAATCTTCTCCACCAGAGCTTTATCTTCAAAACTAGCATTTAATTTTTTTGAAATTATCTCTGATAACCTGCGCGGATTTTCACCCATTCTACTTGCAAGTATCAGCGCAATATTAGAAGCATAATCACCATGTTCCTTCTCCCGGGGAACTTCCAGTTTGAAATCAATTTCTTCAACGGCTCCTATTCCCTCTAATTCTCCACTCTCAGCTGCCTCTGTTACAGTCTTTTTCAGTTCTTCTTTCAACATTTTCTCAATACGCTTGTCTATTTCCGCCATGACTACCTCCCCAAGATCATTCATAAATATATCATGCTGCTCATAAAACAATATTTATAGTGTATTCCATATTAATATTTATTTCAACAATAAGTTAAAAAATCCTTTTTACCCTTTTTTAACTTCCTTTAACAATATAAATCCCGCCAGATCACTGTCCAGTGCCACTCGTGTGTTTCCCGCACCGATTATATAGCCAGGATGAGAGCGAATTACACGTATTTTTACTCCAGGCATTATTCCCATCATCATAAACTTACGTATTCTGTCACCCTCATCAGTATCTATACCACTTATAATACCACTATATCCAGAATTTAATGAAGTCAGACGCCAGTTTGGTTCGACCATCCTTCTGCCCCCTCTACATTTTTCTTCTTATTTCAGACTGGAAACAGAAACAATAAATGATTCACAAGATAGCCGGTAAAAAAAGCAAAAGGGAAAATAAGACCGAGTATCAATAATGTTATAACTAAACCCCGCTCTTTAAAGACAACCACCAGCTGAGCAATACAGGGCACAAAAAGTGTCAAAGTCACAGCAGCAACAGTCAGCTGATGAGTACTTAACTCTCCCGATAAGACAAGGTCATATAGACCGGCCGCTCCATAATCTCTGCGGAAAAAACCGAAGAGAAATGCTGACGATGTCTCTTCGGGCAGACCTAAAAAATTTAAAAAGGGCCTCTGTAAGGAGAGCAGTTTCTGAAATACTCCTGTTAATCTGCCCAACCAGATCAAAATACTGGCATATATAAAGATAGGAAGTATCTCAAGGAAATACCACCGCATTCTAGAAAAGGTTTTGTTCACCACATTAGAAAACTGAGGCCTCCTCAAAGGTGGTAATTCCATATAAAAGCTTGGTTTTTTTCCGGGTAGAAACTTCCCCGCTAAAACACCTGCTGTCCAGAATATTACTCCGATTGTGATTCCCCAGAAAAATAAAGCCCTTCTGTTAACTGCAAGCAGTCCCATAATTACCCCCAGCTGTGCAGAGCAGGGAACAGCCAGAGAGAGTAAAAATGTAGCTATAATTCTTTCCCTTTTGGTCTGCAAAATCCTGGTCGTCATGGTGGCCATAGTATCACAACCCAGGCCCAAAACTATTGGTATAACCGCCCGTCCATTCATACCTAATTTTTTCATAATGCCGTCAACCAAAAAAGCAAGGCGGGGGAAATATCCGCTGTCTTCAAGCACCGCAAATACCAGGAAGAAGCTGCCGACAACTGGTAAAATTATAGCCAGGGCATATCTAAATCCAAGGGTGATTATTCCATACTCTCCGGCTATCAGTTCTCTTAATTGAGGATAGCCGATATATACTTCTGCAAGCTCATTTACAGTGGGATTGATCAAATCCCGAAATATATTTCCTTCCAGAAAATCCACCACTGTACCAGCCGCAAAAGTTCCTACAAATCGGTACAGACCAAAATACAGTACCAATACGACAGTTATAATTCCAAAAAGGGGATGGGTTAGCAGCCTATCCACTCGGCTGTAATTATCTATTATTTCATCATTTTCTGGTTCTTCATACAGCACTTCCTTCAATAAGCTGTCAACAAACTCTTTACGCCTTATATTTATTATGTAATCAAGAGATCCCTTATATTCTTTCTTCAAATGTTCTCTTATCATCTGAAGACGGTTTTCCTCCCGGTAACCTTCCTTCTTCTGAATCCATTTTTTTATCTCACTGTCCCCACATAGATAGAGTTCGGCAAGAATCCGATTTGAAAAGCTCCCATATCCGTGACTTAATTGTTCAGCAATATCATTAACTGCAGATTGTAAAAGGGGCTCCAGACAGTTTAAATCCAGAAAATTATCCTTATCTTCTTCTGTGTTTCCAATAAGAAAATCATATATTGTCTCTTTCAGTTCATTTATTCCCCGCCCTTCTGACGCAGCAGTTGAAATAACTGGTATGCCGATCCTATCTTCAAGCCTTTTGAGATCAACTTCGATACCCATCTTCTCTGCTTCATCCCACATATTTAATATTAATATTACTGGCAAACCTGCTTCAATCAGCTGCAGGGTCAAAGGCAGCATACGCAGTAAGTTTTTTGCATCTACTACATGGAGGATAAGATCAAATGAACCCTCAAAGAGCAAATCTCTGGCTGCTTTTTCCTCTTCAGTTACAGGGAAAAGGGAATACATGCCCGGAGTATCCAGAAATTCAACCTGTGTTTCATTTATAATTCCATATCCAGAAGAAAGCTCGACTGTTGTTCCCGGGTAATTGGAGACAATTCCATAGCTTCTTGTAAGCTCATTAAAAAGCACGCTTTTACCTACATTGGGGCTGCCGGTGATTACAACCCGCATATTTCCATAATCTTTCTCCATTTCCATAAATAATCTCCCCCCTGACTAAAATATATTCAGAGGGTAAAAAGATTATTATCAGTATGCACAAATTAAAATTCGCTTTAATATCCTGTTTTAGGAGCTGTTAAATATCACCTAATCTTTGTGCAGGGGGAATGGGAAATGTGCGGTATATGTGGTATGGTAAATTTTAAACATGAAAACATTAATCCCAAAGAACTGAAAAAGATGGCTGACACCATGGTCCACCGCGGTCCAGATTCAGAAGGATATTATCACAGGGGACCCTTTGGGATGGGGTTCCGCAGGTTGGAAATTATAGATCTTGAAACCGGAAAGCAGCCTCTCTCAAATGAAGATAATTCAATATGGATAGCCTGTAATGGGGAAATTTACAACTATATTGAGCTGCGCCGTAAATTAAAAGAGCGGGGGCATGAGTTCAAAACCCGTGGAGATACCGAAGTAATTATTCACCTCTATGAAGATGAGGGAAAAAACTGTCTCAAGAGCCTGAGGGGGATGTTTTCATTTGTGCTCTGGGATCAAAGAAAGGGGAAAGTTTTTGCTGCTAGAGATCGTTTTGGGATTAAACCTTTCTACTATACTGTTAACAATAGTGAGTTTATCTTTGCTTCAGAGATTAAAGCCATACTTTCTCTTCCCAGAATACAGAGAGAGGTTGATAT
>PWDW01000098.1 GCA_003553225.1 Halanaerobiaceae bacterium | reverse complement strand
CTGGTGGCAGCACCAACATTGATGCGAAACATCTTCCTCCCCCCTGGTGGCAGCACCAACATTGGTACCTCGACATCTTCCTCCCCCCTGGTGGGGGAGGAATTAAAGGGGGGGGGGCTTTTTGCTTTTCTCGTATTTTACTTCTGACTTCCGACCTCTGACCTCTAACTTCCAAACTTCTAATAAAGATGGGGGTATCTTGTTTCTTGCCTCTTGTTTATTGAAAGGGGGTCTTTTTTTTGACTACTGAATTAGGACTTTTAGGGCTCTTAACTTAATTAAATTAAAATGGATTTTTTGGTATAAATTAATATAATGAAGCAGGAAAAGAAGAACTTTTGTCAGAATCTACTTGATAATACGAGATTGACTGGATGGTTAATAAAATAAAGAAAGGAGGCCGTAATATGGCTAAAATTTTAGTAGCTTATTATAGTAAAACCGGTAACACGCAGAAGATGGCCGAAGCTGTAGGTGAAGGGGTGAAAAAGGCAGGTGGGGAAGCAGAAGTGTTGAGCGTGGAGAACACCGGCGATCCCTCCAGCCTGGTTAATTACGACGGGATTATACTGGGGTCGCCCACTTATTATGGTATCCTGGCCGCACCTTTGAAAGATTTCCTGGATAAGAGTATCAAGGTGCACGGGCAGCTGGAAGAAAAGGTAGGGGGAGCTTTTGATTCATGCGGGATCGAAGGTGGCGGCTCCGAATCTACCGTGTTGAGTATTCTCCAGGGTCTGCTGGTTCATGGAATGGTGGTACCCGGGTTCAGCATGACAGGCCACTATGGACCTGTGGCTACGGGAAAGCCGGACGAACGTGCCCTTTCAGAATGTAGGAAGCTGGGTGAAAAAGTAAATTACCTGGCGGATAAAATATCTTAGCTGACAAGTTGTACGGGGCAGGATATTGTTTTCCATTTACAGGTATAGAAGAACTTAACATGTGTACTAATTGTCAGCATATGTGCAAAAAGGGGTAAGAACTTATGGGAAAAATACTGACTTTTTTACTAATTGTACTACCTTTTATACTAACAGGTTGTAAGGATTTTATTGTAAGAATCGGTCCTCCTGAGTTGATTTTAATATTTTTTAGTATAATATTAATTGTTCTTCCAATCTATTTAATCTGGCTGTTAATCAAACATTTAGTGGAAAAAGAAGTAGAAAAGGAAGTAAGTAAAGAAAAAGAATAAATTAAAAAGAAAATTAATCCGACACCACTACTTCCATATCCCCGGGCAGGTCCTCTTTTACCTGCTCTTTTTTGTCTTCGGGAACCGCAATTGTGTCGGGGTTGCCGTCGCTAATGTACCTTCTTTCCGGGTGGTTGCGGTACTGCTCTATCCGGTCGTGGATGCCGGTGCCGTCTACTTTCATTTCGCTGGCCCGCACCCGCGGCAGGGACAGGGGATCGAAGTCCTGGTGGAAGGGTGAGTTGGCCGGGTACCATCCTACCTCCAGGATGGCCTCATGCTGGTATTCCATGCCCTCGTAGCTTCCGCTTACGGCCAGGCTTTCCGGCGAAGGCCAGGCACCAAAGGGCAGCGCCAGGCTGCGCACTTCGTATCCCGGAAGGTATTCCCGGGTTCTTTTTACGTGCTTGCCGAGTTCTTTCTGCACTTCCTCTTCGGAAAGACGGGAGAGGTTCCTGTGCGAGTAGGCGTGGTTGCCTACTTCAAAGCCCCACTCTACCAGCTCGTTAAGTTTCCTCTCCACCAGTTCCCTCTGTCGGAAGGGGTTTTCGTAAAAGATGTAAAAACTCCCTTCCAGGCCAAAATCGGGGTGCTCTTCGTGAAAATCTTTCAGGATGGCCATGGCGCAGTCCGGATCTAGAACCGGTTCTCCATCTTCGTCTTTAATCAGTTCCCCGTCCTGGTCTTCCTGGTAGCGGAACTGGCCTTCAGTCCCGTCGTCAAAGGTTAGCACTACCGGGGTGGTTCCCGGGGGAACATCTATGTTTCCGTCCAGCATATCGTTCATCGAAATCAGGCGGTAACCTTCTTCGTATAGCACTTCCAGGTCCCTGCGGAAATTATCGGGGGTGCGGACCCACTCTGCTTCCGGTTCCCCGATCTCGTGGTACATGAGTATCATTATTTCTCCCAGCTCGTTGGCCGGCAGGTCCCTGATCTCTTCGGGCAGTTTTTTCTTGTAATCCTGATATAGCTCTTGTTTATCTTCTTTTTCTTTTTCTTTTTTATCATTTTCATCTTCTTCTGCTTCTTCTTCTTCTTCCTCGTTTATTTCTTTACCCTCTTTTTTTGTAGGCCCGGTTTCATCTTCCGGGATGCTTTCACAGGAAAAAAGGAAAACTAAGGAGAAAAGTATAAATGTAACTATTAGAAGGTAAGTAAAATTAAACACAGTATAACCACGTTCCCGGGGTTTTTTTGGGCAGCCTGTTTTCCAATAGGGTTTCAAGGGGTTTCATCTCCTTCAAAAACGGTTTTTTTGCTGCAGGAACTTTAATAAAAATTTCGACGCGGCGGGGTATAAATCCTTTAAGTTATTACCGGAGAAATTATTTGAAAGGTAGTAACTAATGGTGGTAGATATATGGTAGTAGCTAGCTAATGGTAGTAGCTACTGAAAGATACTACAAGATACTAATAATTTATGTCCATTAATTTATATCCAATAATTTAGCTCCAAGGAGGAATGATAAATTATGAGGTTGTTGACGGCGGAAGGAGTAAGGGAGGCGGACCGCAGGGCAATGGAAAATACGGAAATACCCGGTATTCTCCTGATGGAAAATGCGGGAATGAGGGTGACGGAGGCGATAATGTCCCTGGAACCCCTGCCGCACCGGGTTACAGTGCTGGCCGGGCCGGGCAATAACGGCGGGGATGGGCTGGTAGTGGCGCGGCACCTGCAGAAACTGGGTTTCCAGGTAGAGGTATTTTGCACCGCGCCGGCGGAAAAGTACAAAGGCGATGCCCTGGTTAATTTGAACATTTTGCTGCATAGCGGCTTTCCGGTCAGGCATATAATAGAAGAAAGCGACCTGGAAGCAGTAGAGAAAAGCCTGGAAAATTCGGAGCTGGTCCTGGATGCCCTGCTGGGGACGGGCACTTCCCGGACGGTGGAAGGCAGGATCGCCGCCCTTATAGAGATGATTAACCGCAGCGGGGTCCCGGTTTTGGCCGTGGATATTCCCTCGGGTATTCACGCCGACAGCGGTGAAGTTTTGGGTAATGCAGTTAAGGCTGGTTGGACGGTTACCTTTGCTTTCCCCAAGAGGGGCCTTTTGCTTTATCCCGGCGCCGGTTACGCCGGGCATGTGGCTGTAGGGGAGATATACATACCCCCGGAGGAAGCACCGTTTGAAGGTGTGGAAGTGGTGGAGCCGCACAAGGTTAAGGAGTTGCTTCCTCCCCGCCCCCGGGATGCGCACAAGGGGACTTTCGGACGGGTGCTGGCTGTGGCCGGTTCTCCCGGGATGACCGGGGCGGCGGCGCTTGCAGCGGAATCTTCGTTGCGCGGCGGAGCGGGACTGGTTTACCTGGCCGCGGCTTCCGGTCTGCGCCCCGTGCTGGAATCCAAGCTGGTGGAGGCAATCACCCTGCCTCTCCCCGGCGTGGACACGGGGGATACCGCGGGGGGAGAAATTGATGCAGAAAGCGCTCCTGCAGTCCTGGAATGGGCGGAAGGGTGTGAAGTCCTGGCGGTAGGCCCCGGGATGACCCCGGGGAAAAATACCTT
>PWDW01000062.1 GCA_003553225.1 Halanaerobiaceae bacterium | reverse complement strand
TTGATTTAATTAATATATTTACTGTGAGAATATAGATAAAAATATAGATTCTTGATTATATATTATTTCAGATTAACAGGAAAAATCCTTCATGTATACATGGATACTTGGAATTAAAGATAATACTTTTTGTATTATTGTTCATTATATCAAATCATCAATGATTTAACAAGCTAAATTTAAGGGGTATTGTATAATTGGGGCTCTGTATTTAAATTATTAAATTATATTCTTTTTTTCCAGCATTATTCATCTTTGGACCGGAAAGAACTAAGGTTTTTCTTGTGCTTTATATTTTCACCACAATGGGGACAACCCCTATATTTATTCTTAGCCCAGCTCCAAAAGGTACCGAGCTCCATAGGATAGCCCCAGCAGCCGCATTCACAATCCGGCTGCTTTTCAGCCTGCCTATCACACCATTCCAGGGTAAAATTATAGCTGATATCCAGATAAGAGTTGAGCATATCTTCAAGACTCTCCTCTTTTGCTTCCGGGAGCCAGCTTTTTAACATCAATATTTTTCCTTTTCTAAATGCTGTTTCTCTGCTCCTAAAACTATCACTTATCCTGCCTCCGATTTCCAGTTTATACTCCCCTTTTTCCTGGATGATGCGCACCAATTTTCCCGATTTCATTCTACCTATTTCAGCTTTCATCTGCAGCCCTCCTCGTTAATTATGCTCATCTTATTAATTCTGATCAATACAAGAAAACAATCCAGCTTAAAATTTATTTATAGTTGATTATAATTCCTTTAAAATTAAACATCAGTGGGGAGTTCGTAATCCAGTTTCAGAAACAGCCTGTTTAAAATTACAGAACTAATTATCACCAGTGGTATAGATAAACCAATTCTTAATAAAGTAAATTCCAGACCAATTATTGTGGCTTCCATAATACTCATCGGTATCATGACCAGAGAGGCAGCCGTGATATAGGTGAAAATTGAGCTGTAATCTGCACCTTTGTGATACAGGGAATTAGCTACCGGAAAGGCCACAAAAGTACCTCCAACAGTAGTTGCTGCCAGGAGAACAGCATAAATATACCGCAGAGAACCTGAAGCTGAACCAAAACTGTTTTCTATTTTTTCCCTGCTGATCCAGACTTCAAATAAACCGATTATTATAAAAGCAGGAGGCAGTATCAACAGCATATCCCGGGCAAATATAATAAAATTATCAGTAACTACTTTACCAAATTCAAATTCAATCAGCTGAGAGAACAATAAAAACAAAATAAATACAGCGAAAATCCCATAATTTATTTTATTGCCTTCCATCATAGTATGACCTCCCCATAATAAAGTCCAATCAAAAAGGTCAGGATTACGGTTATTATTATACTGGCCGAATTACGATAAACAGTCCCTTTGACTCCCATATATTCTTTTTCTACCGGATAGGTTGCTACACCCACCATTTTTAACGAAATTACAAAACCGGCTATAACCGTATAACTTACTCCCTGAGTCAGCAGCACACCGGCCAAAGGATAGGCAATAAAGCCCGGCATCATGACAATTGAACCGACAATTATCGCCAGCAAACTGCCCAGAAAAATGTTTTGGGTGCCCAGATACTGTACTATGAAATCTTCTGCAAAAGACATTACTAATGCGAGGAAAACTAAAATTTTAAGATAATTCGGTAATATTTTCAGTAATTTTTTTCCTCCCCTGACAACAGCCCGCCAGGTTTTTTTCCTGCTGAAGAACAGGGAAATAATAAGCAGAACAGCCATGATAAAATAAAGATATTCCATTAAAGCCACCCTCCTTTTTATACATTATTATATAAATTTTTCTGTACAGCTGACAAATAATCATTTAACAAAAATTATCTTGTGGTTTTAAATCGAATACACACCGGAGCAGGAACCGAGATATCCCAATCCAAAAATGTAAGGGTGCCGTCCTTCTGATCAATACTGAATAAACTAATACTGTCGCTGTCCTGATTTGCAGCCAGCAGAAATTGACCTGTGGGGTCAAGCACAAAACCCCGGGGGGTTTTTCCCCGGGTGGACACATAATCCAGCAGAGAAAGTCTTCCTGTATGTTTATTTATTTTAAAAACTGCAATACTGTCATGTCCGCGGTTGGAGGCATATAGAAACCTGCCTGAGGGGTGAATATGGATATCAGCCCCGGTACTTTTATCTGTAAATGAAGGGGGCAGAGTAGAGATCTTTTGTATTTTTTTTACTTCCTCAAGCTGATTATAATAAGTAAAGGAAGAAACACTGGAGTCCAGTTCATTAATAACATAAAAATACTGCTGCTCAGGATGAAACACTATATGCCGGGGACCTGCTCCCGGGGAGGTTGTTATTTCTCTCCTGCTGGTCACTTTTGTTTCCCGGGCTAAATGCTGAAGACTATATACAACAATTTTATCCAGTCCTAAATCAGGAACAAAAATATAATTATTTCCCGGTCCCCTTAAAATAGAATGTGGGTGAGGACCTTCCTGACGGTCTCTGTTGATACTGGACCCCCGATGTTTTTTAAAAAATAGCAAATCACCTATTTTCCCATCTTCTTTTATTTTAAATCCAGAAATACTGCCTCCGGCATAATTGCTGACAAAAAGATATTCACCCTGTTCATCAAGGCTTACATAACAGGGAGCTGATCCTTTTGTCCTTTTTTGATTTAAAAACTCAAGCTGTCCGGTTTCGTTATTTATGGAAAATGCGGCCACCAGACCTGTTTTTTCACCTTTATATTCACTAATTTCACTTACAGCATACAGCAAATTTTCTTGATAATTTACTGTTAGATATGATGGATTTTCAATTTGGGAAACTGTATCCCTTAACCTGCATGTTCCTGAGGACAGGTCAATTTTATATATATAAATTCCCAGACTTTCACCACCCGTATAGGTGCCGATATAGGCAAAAAATTTCTTTTTTATATCTGCTGGCATATATACTCTCCTTCCTTTTGAAAAACACCACAATCTAAATCCAAAATGTTTTTGGTTCCTGCCAAATGTAAGGTTCTATATTATAACTTCATGTTCGTTTATGATTATTAATTTTTATACTTCATCTTTATACATAAAGATCAGGGCCGAACTGGAGTGCCATCCGGTTTTCGAGTCTGGGTCCAGAATGGAATCTCAGCCGAGCAGGGATATTCACCGGCTTTTTTTTCATCAATATCAATTCCCAGTCCTGGTTTGTCATTGGGATATACATATCCATCTTTCAATACCGGACAGCCGGGAAATACTTCCCTGAGTTTTTCATCAAAACCTGCCCACTCCTGTACTCCGAAGCTGGTGGTAGTCAGATCTAAATGGATGTTAGCCGCATGGCCCACCGGAGAAACATCCCCCGGACCATGCCAGGCTGTTTTCACTCCAAAATTTTCACATAAAGCTGTCAGCTTTAAAGCCGGAGTAATACCCCCAATCTGGCTGATATGAACCCTAATGAAATCGATTAGACGATTTTTAATTAAGGGTCTCCATTCATTGGGGTTGTTAAACAGCTCCCCCATGGCCAGCGGGGTCGTGGTCTGCTTTCTTATCGACTCAAACCATTCAATATCCTCTGGAGCCAGAGGGTCTTCAAGAAAAAACAACCTGTAGGGCTCCAGCTCTTTGGCCAGCTGAACCGCTTTATGGGGAGCCAGCCTTTCGTGAACATCATGCAACAGCTCTATCTCATAGCCTAGCTCACTACGCAGGTGGTCAAAAAG
>PWDW01000111.1 GCA_003553225.1 Halanaerobiaceae bacterium | reverse complement strand
GTAAAATTGACTCGATAGCCTAGCGGTTAAATACAGCATAAAATCGTGGAGCGGCAATGAATTCAATCATCTCTCTTTAATTTTACTATTAATTTACTGACAACTCAAACCATACCGGTAATACAAATAAATATTCAGCTAACAGAGCAGTGCTTTGCACTGCTCTGTTATTTTTTGCTGTAAGATTATTCCTTGTAAGGACACTTCTGGTTTATATCCGGGAATCCCGGGCTTCAATCATTAACTCTCTGGTTTTTTCGCCCAGCTTATGTTGATCTCTGGTTACAGCTTTGTATTCTCCCTTTTTCAAGCCAACAGCAGTAGTAAGATAAGAAGAAACAATCAAGCCGGATTGATCCATTGCTGAAAAAAGATCTTTAAAGTAAGTATCAAATCTGTCTTCTGTGGGAGAAAAATCACCGGCTATATAAGCAATATTTTTCTCTGCCAGAGCATTCTTCATTTTCAAAGCACTAGCTATATCATCCAGCATCATATTATGAATGCAGGTTAAGCCTTCTGTAGCCAGATAATTATCTATCTGCTGGGTGGCTTTGCCACAGTAGTGTATTCCTCCCCCGCCAAAAGCTTTCAAAACCTTTGAATTATATGGTACCACAAATTCTCTATATAATTCACTGCCAAAGATTACCGAATCATCATCAGAAATCCAGACACCACCAAATCCTTCAGGGATTCTAACCCCTAAAATGTAAGCCTCCCCATCCAGCGGCTGACCTGCATGTTTTTTTTGTAATTTAACCCAGTCAATTAGGGCCTCTGTTACCTTTTCCATCAAGAGATGAATTAAGTCTGGATAATCATGCATCCAGTAAATATAATTTTCATAGCCCACTATCTGGAGGGCGGTGGTTAAAGGTCCCTGACAATCAGTAACTCCTACTGGCAAATTGGAGTTTTCTTTAAAATAATCTATTGTCTTGAGCACTTTAGCAGTCAAGGGATTTTCATAAAAATCATCCGGTTTGAGATCTTTGATTTTCTCTGGCTCATCAATGATAAATAAATCTAAAACAGGATCGGCTTTTTCAGGATAATTTACCCCCACTCCAAAGCTGGAAGATAAAACACCGGTCCCATACCAGGGCATTAAAAACCCTATATAACAGTCATCAGGATATTTAGCATAATGCTCTGTTATTTTATTTAGCTGATATTCCAGCATAACAGCAGGTTCATGGAAGTAATTTTTCGGAATTTTATCCTCTGCCTCACCAAACAACCAGTAGTTAGCATTATAAATTAAAAGCGGAGATTTTTGATTACTAAACTTAAAGGCATTTTTAAGTTTTTCTCTGGCTCTGTGATTGTGGTCTTTATAATTCTTAAGATTTTTCATTTAATGGTTTGCTCCCCTCATTGTTTTACAAGGAAGAACTAAATTTATGGCTTCAGCTATTTTATTTCAAGGCAGCTACAGCTTCCTTTACTTTATCCACTGCCGAAGCAGCATCTTTGGCATAGGCATCAGCCTCAATCTGCTCTGCGTAATCATCGGTAACCGGAGCTCCGCCAATTATAACCTTAACTTTGTCCCGCAATCCCTCTTCTTTTAGTACATCGATTACATTCTTCATTTCCGGCATGGTAGTGGTTAAGAGCGCTGACATTGCCAGAACATCAGCCTGCTGTTCTTTTAATTTAGCGACAAATTCAGCTGCCTCAACATCAACACCCATATCAATCACTTCAAAGCCCCCACCCTCGAGCATCATGCCGACTAGATTTTTGCCGATGTCATGGAGATCGCCCTTAACAGTACCCAGCAGAACCGTGCCCTGACTTTCAACTTTATCATCAACTAAAACTGGTTTTAATATTTCCATGCCGCTTTTCATCGCCCGGGCAGCAACCAGAACTTCGGGGACAAAAATTTCATCCTTTTTAAATTTTTCTCCCACAACTGCCATAGCTTTCATCATTCCCTGCTGAAGAATTTCATCAGCTCTCATACCGGATTCGAGAGCCTGCTCGACATTAGTTTTAACACCTTCAGCATTACCTGCCTGAAGATCCTCAACAATATTATTTAGATAATCCATGTAATTTCCTCCTCATAGTTTTAGATATTATAGGGTTATTATGCTGGTATGCTTAATTTTATCTTTAATTATTTTTATTTATATTGGTTACTGTGGTATTTAATTCATCTCTTCAAAGCCTTCCAGCATGGCTAAGAAATTTTCAGCTGGAACATCAGCCTGAACATTATGAACAGGAGCAAAGACAAAGCCTCCTCCAGGTGCCAGATTTTCAATATTCCTTTTGGTAGCCTCTTTGACCTCTTCTGGCGAGTAGTTAGGTAATGCTTTTTGAGTATCTATTCCGCCTCCCCAGAAAACCAAGTCCCGGCCAAATTCTTTTTTCAATTCTTCAGCATTCATGTCAGCTGCACTGAGCTGGACCGGATTAATAATATCAACGCCTTCCTCTATTAGATCTGGCAGCAGTCTTTTTACCGCTCCACAGCTGTGATACCAGATATAGGCCTTAGTTTTTGCCTGGCTTTTAATATGGCTAAAGAGCTCTTTATGCCTGGGTTTAACAAATTTTCTGTACATATCCGGTGAAACCAGGAGAGAATCCTGACTGGCGATATCATCGGCCTCTGCCACCACCAGAATTTCTTCTCCGGCCGCCTCCAGGGCCTTTTCCCAGAATTTCTTTTTATATTCCAGAGCTTTATCCAGCAAAGCCTCTGCCATGCCGGGATTCAAAATCATATCCTGATAAAATTCTTCAAAACCTCTAAGCCAGAGAGCCATTTCAAAGATACCACCGGTGTTGGGGTTAAAAACCGGGGCTTTCTTCAGTCTGGCTGCCCGGGCAAACTGTTCAGCTATATCTTCAAAACGGGCTGGATCCCGGGGATCGTAAAATTCCAGTTCTTCAATATCCTTTATACTGTCAGCATCCTGAAGGGGATGATCCCACATATCATAATAAAAGCCTCCATCCTTGGGCATTCTCCAGGTGATTCCAAACTCATCTGTAAATTCCCAGTATTTGTCCCTATCTTTGCGCTCAAACTCCCAGCCTGAGGGCGGACTGGAATAAATTCCTTCAACATCGTTATTGATTTTCTTTTTAAAGTCCTGATCTAAATGGCCAAGCTGCTGGATTCGATCTGAGACTCTGGCCTTTTCTGGATCCAGTCCCAGATGTTCTCTCAGTTTTCTATAAGTTTTGATGTGTATCCCGCAGCAATGAGCGTCAAACCCCAGTGGAATCCTGTCAGGTTCTTCATGATTAAGTGTTTTTTCTAAACGTTCTCTTGAAGTTATTTCAGACATGCTAATCCCCCCTGTTTTTAATCATTTATCAATTCTGTCTGTACTATTAAATTCACTTATTCAGCCACTAATTTGCAGCGCTGATCGTTTTTTTCTTGCCATACTGATCTACAATTACTGCAAAAAGCAGTATGCTGCCCTGGACAAAGGTCTGCCAGTATACATCAACCCCTAACAGATTCAGGGAATTAATAATCAAGCCCATTAACAGAGCTCCAAAAAAAGCACCAACTATTGTCCCCTCTCCGCCTTTAAGGCTTGCTCCACCTAAGATTACTGCAGCCACAACCTGAAGTTCTATACCCTGACCTGCGGTTGTGGTAGCGGCGGCAAATCTGGCTGTATTTATAATTCCAGCTGATCCGGCAAGAAACCCGGTCAGCATAAAATTAAATATCCTCATTTTTTGAACTTCAATTCC
>PWDW01000091.1 GCA_003553225.1 Halanaerobiaceae bacterium | reverse complement strand
TTTTGAACAGACCTGGTGGGGCCGGATATAAAACAAAGGGGGAATAAACAGGTGAAAACAGGACTTAACCGCTGGTGTCTGCCCGGAGAGTTATCCCTGCGGGAATGCTTTGTGATTGCCGGGCAGGCCGGTTTTGATGGTCTGGAAATTAATATGGAGGAGGAAGAAACAAAAAATCTTAATCTGCATCTGGACTCCCCACGGAGTGAGGTGCAGCAAATAGGGGAGCTGGCTTTCGAGGCCGGGCTGGAGATTCCGGCTCTGGCCACCGGACTGTTCTGGAAATATTCACTTACAGCAGAGGATCAATCAGTCCGGGAACGGGCGGCTGACATTGTGCGGCACATGATTGATGCCGCGGCTGAGCTGGGGGCGGATACGGTCCTGGTGGTACCCGGCCAGGTTACAGAAGAGGTTTCTTATGAGGAGGCCTATGAGAGAGCCCGGGAGGGCCTGTTTGACCTCCGGGGTTATGCCGAAAAAAGGCAGGTGACCATCGGTATCGAAAATGTCTGGAATAAATTTTTGTTAAGCCCTCTGGAAATGAAAAAAATCATCGATGAGATTGACAGTCCCCGGGTGGGAGCTTACTTTGATGTCGGAAATGTGCTGGCTTTCTCCTATCCCAAACACTGGATTGATATCTTGAACAGCCGGATCAGTAAGGTTCATGTCAAAGATTTTCACACAGAGGTGGGCAATATTCAGGGTTTTACCAGCCTGTTGGCCGGTGATGTAAACTGGCCGCAGGTCATAAAAAAATTAAGAGAGGTTGGCTATGATGATTATCTTACCGCCGAACTGTCTCCCTATCAGCACTGTCCCGAACAGCTGGTCCGGGAGACTAAAGGAGCCCTGGACCAAATAATTGAACTTTAAAAAAAGAGGGTTGGGCTATTTTTAAAAAAGCAAAAAATAATTAATTATATATAGCATAAGATCAATTAAATATAGCATAAGATCAGCTGTTCTGAAGGATAGAGGACAAAATACTACTTATAATGAGGAGAGATACATTATGCTTAAAGCCGGTTTAATGGGTATCGGATTTATGGGTCGGGGTCATCTGGACATATATGAACGTCTGGCCGCAGAAGAGGCCCCGGTGCGGCTGACCGCTGTCTGTGATATTGATGAAGACAAATTTGAGGGGAAATTTGTGCCGGGGAATATTGATGTGGGAGCAGGAGATTATGATTTCAGCAAATATAATCTTTATACTGATATAGAAGAAATGCTGGCTAAAGAAGACCTGGATTTTGTGGATATTGCTCTGCCGACCTACCTGCATGCTGAAGCTGCAGTTAAGGCTTTAGACCGGGGGCTGGATGTGCTCTGTGAAAAACCGATGGCCCGCAGCAGTCAGGAATGTGAGCAGATGATTGCTGCCGCCGAAAAAAACAGTCAGAAACTGATGATTGCTCAGTGTCTGCGCTTCTGGCCGGAGTATGAAGAGCTGAAAAAATATGTGGACAGTGCAAAGCTGGGGGAAGTTATTGAAGGTTACTTTTACCGCGGTGGTGCGGTACCTAAATGGTCCTATGAAAACTGGCTGCTGGATGAAGAAAAGAGTGGGGGTGTGCTGCTGGACCAGCATGTACATGATGTGGATATGATTAACTGGCTGTTTGGCCCTCCTCAAAAGGTCTCCACCCTGGGCCGGAATGTGATTTCGGGCAGTGGCTATGATGCCGTATCCACAAATTATATTTATGAGAAACAGGATATTGTGGTTAATGCCCAGGATGACTGGGTGCTGGAAGGAGATTATGGTTTTAAAATGCATTACCGGGTAAACTTTACAGAGGGTAATCTCATTTTTTCGGGAGGTCAGCTGACGGTCAATCCCAATGAGGGGTCCAGTTTTGTTCCCGAGCTGCCCGATGAGCAGGGCTATTACCGGGAGATTAAGTATTTTGTGGACTGTTTACTGGCCGACCGAACGATCAAAACAGCTGATCCGGAGAGCACCCGAAATTCGATTATCATTGCCGAAGCAGAGAAAAAATCAGCTGATAAGAAGGGTCAGCTGGTACCGGTAAATATTTCCTGATAAATTTGCATAAGTGAGCTTATTAATTCAGCCCGGGGATGGCCCCGGGCTTTTATCTGCAGGTTAGGTCATTGTTAAGGGGACCAGCCGGCTTGGCTTATATTTGTTTATCCTTTTATCGGCTCCTGAACATAGTCGGCAGATTTATTGGTGAAAAAACTGCCGGGATTTAATAAAATATCTATTTATACCCGCCTTTATTCAAAAAAGAGGGTTTATCGATTCGAATTTTAGTAAAGTAAGTTAATAACCGATCCTGAAAACATCAGAAAATATCAGAAAAAGAAGCCAATAATTAAGGGAGCTGTGAGGGCGGTGAAAAAACCCATCAGCCCGATGGCCAGTCCACTGACAGCCCCTTCGGCTTCACTTTCTTCCAGGATACGGCCGGTTCCTATACCATGGGCCGACATGCCCATCGATAAGCCCCGGGCGATAGGTGATGTTATCTTAAAGTACTTTAACAGCTTTAGCCCAAACATTCCTCCCAGCAGGCCGTTTAGAATAACCATACCCACCGTCAGGGAGGCCTGGCCGCCTATTTCTGCAGAAATGCCCACGGCAATGGGGGTGGTGGTAGCCTTGGGGACCATGGAAATTAGCAGTTCGGTTCCGGTCCCGGTCAGATAACCCAGACCCAGCACAATCAGAATACCCCACACCGCTCCGACAAAGGTGGTGCCCAGAATCACCGGTGCTTTTTTGCGCAGCAGATCAATTTTGCGGTACATGGGTACAGCCAGGGCCACTGTGGCCGGCTGCAGGAGATAGGTTATATACTCTCCTCCCTGATTGTAAGAAGCATAATCTATATTAAATAGCTCCAGAATAAGAATAATCAAAACCAGGGAGATAAGAAAGGGATGGAACAGGAGGCTCTTTTTTCTTTTGCGCAGGCAGAGACCGAGATAATATGTAAACAGAGTGACTGCTATACCGAAAACGGGATTTTCTATTATCAAAGACACTGGTTTAACCCCTCCACTTTTGAATAAATTCCGCCATTTTACCCACAGTTACAAAGAGAATTAAAAAACCACCGACCCCCACCACGATTATGGAAAGCAGTTCAGATGCAATGATATCTTTAAAACGGATGATACCTACCCCTACCGGAACAAACAAAAGCACCAGATTATCTAAAAACAAATTCCCCGCATCAGATATATCCTCCAGTTTGACAATTCCGCCGGCCAAAAAGACAAAAAGCAGGACCATGCCGATTATATTGCCGGGCAGGGCCAGAGGTATATAGTGAGCTGCTGTTTTTCCCAGAAACAAACAACCAAAGATGATGCTCATGCCTTTAATAAATGTCATGTGTTCTCCCCCCAGGCTGTGATTTGCTCAGCTAAACTTTCTAAAACTTTCTCAGATAAATAATTCAAATCATATCTCAATATCCATCAAAAACTTTATATCCAAGATATCAAAGAAAATAGATTTTTACAAATGATTTTTAGGCAAAAACCGATTTAAACCGGAAAGAATTAATAAAACCTTTAAAAGTACAGCAAAAAAATTAGGAGTTTGAGTAAATATATGGAATCTATAAAATTATTAGCCTTTTTTATTCTATAATGCGGGATAATTTTTCTGCTGTACTAAATTATCAAGAAATATCAGCAAAATTTTTAAATACCATAATAATTTACATTTCAGGAATAAGAGCAGATTGAAAATATATTTTCAAT
>PWDW01000088.1 GCA_003553225.1 Halanaerobiaceae bacterium | reverse complement strand
CGAACCTTGGAAGCCGCTTCATCCATCAGGTCAATAGCTTTATCAGGTAAAAATCTATCCGATATATACCTATGAGAAAGATTTACCGCTGCCTCTATTGCTTCATCGGTAATCTTGACCTTATGATGAGCTTCATAAGGATCCCGCAGACCTTTCAGTATAGCAATTGATTCTTCAGTTGTGTTTTCTTCAACCAGAATGGACTGGAAACGCCTCTCAAGAGCAGCATCCTCTTCAATGTGTTTTCTGTATTCATCAAGAGTTGTGGCTCCTATAGCCTGCAGCTCTCCACGAGCCAGAGCAGGTTTTAAGATATTAGCAGCATCAATCGCTCCTTCGGCAGCACCGGCACCTACCAGAGTGTGCATTTCATCAATAAAGAGTATAATTTCACCACTTTCTACAATATCATTCATAACACCCTTTAACCTTTTTTCAAATTCACCCCGGTATTTTGAACCGGCTACCAGAGAACTTAAATCCAGAGCAACAACTCTCTTGCCCAGCAGTAATTCGGGAACATTTTCTTCAACAATTCTTTCGGCCAGTCCTTCAATTATTGCCGTTTTACCCACTCCCGGTTCCCCAATTAATACCGGATTATTTTTTGTCCTTCGGCTCAGAACCTGTATAACTCTGGTTATCTCTTTTTCTCTCCCAATAACCGGGTCCAGCTGACCATTTCTGGACATCTCCGTTAAATCACGGCTGTAATCATCCAGATTTGGAGTATCACTGTCAGAAGCTGATCCGGCCTGACTGCCGCCGGAGCCCTCTTTTCCACCCACCATTTCTATTATTTTGTTCTTGATATCCTCCAGGTCACCATTAAGATCGGCCAGAATTCTCACCGCTACTCCTTCTCCTTCCCGGATTAAACCAAGGAGTATGTGTTCTGTACCAATATAATTGTGACCTAATCTGCGTGCTTCATCCATTGACAAATTAAGCACTTTCTTACAGCGCGGGGTCAGTCCAATAGAGCCGGAGGCCTTTTCTTTCCCGCCCCCTACCATGGAATTGATTTTTTCACGTACATTATCTTCATTTATATCATTGTCAGATAAAACTCTGGCCGCCACTCCCTCACTTTCTTTAACCAGACCCATCAACATGTGCTCAGTTCCCACATAATTATGATTCATATCCAGAGCTGACTGTTCTGCCAAACTCAGAACTTTCCTGGCTCTTTCAGTAAATCGCCCAAACATAATAATCACTCCTTAATAAAAATATAAATATATTACTTTATTTGTCAGCTGCTCTGTTTCATCCTTTCTCGAATCAGAGAAGCTCTTTTAATTTCTTCCTTTTGTTCCCCCGGCTCGAAAGCAAATCTTTTTTGCAGGTGAGCCGGGCGAATTAAAATCATTAGTTCACTTAACATTTTTGTATCCAGAGAATCAATGACTCCCATATCAATCCCCATCTTTACCTGGGAGATTAACTCCATTGCTTCTTCTCCCGAAATTTTGCGGGCATACCTTAAAATACCGTAAGCTCTCATTATTCTATCAGTAACATAGTTTTTTCTTTCACTCAATAAGCGCTTTCTGGTATTTCTTTCTTCTTCGATTATCTGTAAAGTTACATCCTTTAGATTATCTATAATATCCAGTTCGGAATTGCCCAGAGTAACCTGATTTGAAATTTGATATATATTTCCGGCTGATTCACTGCCTTCTCCATATATACCTCTCACCACCAGGCCCAGCTGTGAAACAGCACCCAGCAGCTGGTTAATATTATTGGTGAAATTAAGAGCCGGTAGATGTACCATAACTGAAGCCCTTAATCCGGTTCCCAGATTTGTCGGACAGGCCGAAAGATAGCCCAGTTTTTTTGAAAAAGCAAAATCAAGATCTTTTTCCAGATTATCATCTATTTTATCAGCTTTTTCCCATGAACTGTTAAGCTGAAAACCAGCAGTTAAAACCTGGATCCGGATATGATCTTCCTCATTAATCATGATACATATATTCTCCTCTTCATTGATCAATAAGCCTGCTTCCGGATGGTTCTGGAGATGAAAAGGGCTGGTTAAATTTTTTTCAACCAGAATTTTTCTCTCTACCGGTGAGATGTTATTAACCTCGATATATTTTAAATTATTTTTATTCTCCACTTCTTTAGTCTCTCTTATCTTTTTTGATATTTTGCTCAGTTCTTCCCTGCCGGCCCGACCGGGAAAGGCTGTTTTTTCTAAATTACGGGCCAGTCGGATTCGATTGCTTAAAACAATATCCTGCTGTGGCCCTTCACCTGAAATCCACTGACTTAATTTTAAATTCTGATCTCCTATATTCACTTTTGTTCACTCCCCAGCCTGTCTTCCAGTTCATATATTTGATCTCTCAGTTCTGCAGCCTTCTCAAAATTTTCTTCTGCAATAACCTGGTCCAGTTCTTCCCGCAGGTGGTTCAATTTATTTCTTAATCTTAGATCTCCACCTTTTCTTTTAGGTACCTTGCCTTCATGCTGACTGCTGCCCTGGATCCGCTTGATCAGGGGTTCCAGACGTTCTGAAAACTGATCATAACATTCAGCACAGCCCAGGATACCCGTTTCACTAAATTCACCGTACTTAAGACCACAATTTTCACATTTTAAAGCAGCCTCACGGGAAACAGAAGAACTGACATCCGGATTAAGAATACCGGACAGTAAATTCTGAAAAGAAAAAGCCTCACTTTCCAGAGAAAATTGGCCTTTTTCTTCTGCACATTCTTCACAGAGAAAAACTTCTGTTTTTTCACCATTTATTATCCTTGTAATATGGACATTGGCTTCATTTTGTTCACAGTTCTGACAGAGCATCTTAATCCTCCTCATCCAAATTTTTAAGAATAACTTTCAGCATACCTTTCAAGATCCGGCTGCGGATTAAATCTCTGTAAGGAAGCTCCACATTTATTATTCTGCGGTTAACAGCTGTTTCCATCAATTCCTTTTCCTGGTATGAAATTAAATCATTATCATATAATCTCGCAATTATGCTCTCCGCCTGTTTCTGGGGTACGGCTTCATTCAGTCCAGATATTATATCCTGCAAAGTCTCAGTTTCCGAATCAATGTCTATTTTTATAATTCGAATATAACCCCCACCACCACGCTGACTTTCAACCAGATAGCCTTTGTCCACAGTAAATCTTGTATCCAGAACATAATTTATCTGGGAGGGAGCACAATCAAATTCATCTGCCAGTTTATTTCTTTTAATTTCTATCTCTCCCTGATATCTCTGCAGCAATTTGCGAAAATATTTTTCAATTTGATCTGATAAACTTACCATTGTAAAACCCCCATCATCAGCCTGATTTTTCTGTCTTTGACTTTTTTTGACCTTGCTTATATAATACTACTTTTTTGCTATTTTGCAAATATACTCAGGGATAATTATTTCCATAATTAATGCCTGTATGAGCAGTAAATACGATTAACTCATAAAAACATACGATTGCTAATAAATACGTGATTACATAAATAAAGGGCCCTCAAAAAGTATTATATAGCCATAACCACAGTTTTAAAATATTCCAGGATTATTCTAATTATATACAACTTAGAGATATAAAATCTTACTTTACAGGACCTGTTTTTCAGAGATGATATTCAGATTGTTCTGAACATAATGGGCATAAAAAAATGGCTCCCCGAGCAGGACTCGAACCTGCGGCAAGATGATTAACAGTCATCTGCTCTACCAGCTGAGCTATCGGGGACCATAAATAGATAAATTCCGGCAGCGACCCACT
>PWDW01000071.1 GCA_003553225.1 Halanaerobiaceae bacterium | reverse complement strand
TTTCCCGGGAAAATTGGTGATGAATATTATATGACCAAAGGACATTTTCATGAAGTAGAAAATACCGCTGAAGCCTATCTCACTCTTCAGGGGCAGGGTAAGATGGTAATGCAGGGCCCGGACAATGAAATCGAGATTAAAGAAATGAAAAGAGGAATAATCACTTATGTTCCCCCTTACTGGGCCCACCGCTGTGTAAATACCGGGCTCCAACCACTGGTCTTTTTTGCAGTTTATCGGGGGGATGCGGGCCACAATTATGGAATTATAGAAGAAAAGGGCATGAAAAAAATAATTATGGAAGAAGATGGCAGTCCTGTAATTAAAGAAAATCCGGATTATTAAGGAGTGTTTATTGATGACTGAAATATTAATCACCCCGCGTTCTTTTGCTTCTACTTCCTCCAGACCACTTGATATACTAAAGAAAAAAGGATATGAACTTAATATCAATGATACCGGTGAATCTTATACCAGAGATCAAATGAAAAGACTGATTAAGGGTAAAGAAGGAGTCATAATCGGAACAGATCCTCTTGATAAGGATATACTTGCCGGGGCGGATTCACTTAAGGTAATCTCAAAATACGGAGTAGGACTGGATAATATTGATCTGAAAGTGGCTTATAAGCAGGAAATAAAGGTCACCAACACTCCTCTGGCTAATACAGCTTCAGTGGCTGATCTTGCTTTTGGTCTTATTTTAAGTAGTGCCCGCTGTATTACTGAGGCTGATCGTAAAACAGCTCAGGGATTTACCGGAAAAATAGTAGGCAACCAGGTCTGGAATAAAACCCTGGGTATAATAGGACTGGGCAGTATAGGCCAGCAGGTGGCAGCTCGAGCCCGGGGTTTTAACATGGATGTCTTATGTTATGATATAAACAAAAATCGCAATTTTGCTGAAATCATGGATTTTGAGTATGTAAAACTTGATTATTTGCTTACAGAATCGGATTTTATATCTCTGCATCTGCCGTTAAATGAGAAAACAGAAAATTTTATTTCTGCTCCTCAGCTGGAATTGATGAAACAGGAAGCCCACCTAATTAATACAGCCCGGGGAGGAGTCCTAAATGAGCAGGATCTGTTTGCTGCTCTCAGGCAGGGAAAGATCAAATCAGCCGCTCTCGATGACTTTGACTTCCCGGCAAATGAGGTTCCGGAAGACATTAGAGACAAAATAATACTTACTCCCCATATGGGAGCCCATACAAAAGAAGCAATTGAGAATATGGGAGTCCAGGCCGCAGAAAATATGATCAGTGTGCTGGAAGGAGAAACACCCGAAGATTTAGTGAATTAAGCAAACAGCAAAAAACAAGTGTACAGCCCAAATTTAAAAAACATGAATTCTTGAGCTGCTATTTTGTGAAAACTGATGACTATTTAAATAAAGGAGGGAGAAAAAATGGATCAATTACCAGATGTTCCTGCTGAAGACGTAATGTATTTTATAGGAGTTACCACCTCTGAATCATCGATAAATGATGTTTTTCCCCGGTGGATGGAAGTTATGGATAGAGATGAGAAACTGATTGGCATTGATCTGGAAATTCATGCTGACCCCGAGGATTATCGTAAAACAATGAAATTTATCAAAGAAAACCGTCATGCCCGGGGTGCACTTGTAACCACTCATAAAATAGATATTTACAATGCGGCCAAAGATCTGGTTGATTATTTTGATTTTCATGCCGCTATTCAGGAAGAAATATCCTGTATATCAAAGATTAATGACAAACTGGTGGTTCATGCCAAGGACCCTATAACCAGTGGACGGGCTATGGAAGACTTTATTCCCGAAAACTACTGGCAGGAGCACGGCGGGGAAGTACTGCTTATCGGGGCCGGCGGGAGTGCCCGGGCCATAAGTTCTTACCTTTTTGATCCCCGTAAAGGAGATAATATACCCACAAAACTTTATGTAAACAACAGAAGTGAACCCCGACTAAAGAAATTTAAACGCATTTTTAGGGAGATTAATGATGAAATAGAAGTGGAATATACTGTAACGCCCGAGCTGGAAGATAATGATCGTATTCTTCATAAACTCAAACCCCATTCACTGGTAGTAAATGCTACCGGATTGGGTAAAGACAGACCGGGCTCACCACTATCTGATAACTGTGAATTTCCGGAAAACAGTTTAATCTGGGAACTTAACTATAGAGGTGGATTAAAGTTTATGCACCAGGCTCTGGATCAAAAAGAACAAAAAAATCTCCATGTTGAAGACGGCTGGCGCTATTTTATACACGGCTGGTCAGAACATATAAGTGAAGTTTTTGATTTTGAATTAAATGAAAGCCTTATAGCAGATCTTGATCGGGCTGCTGCTGAAGTAAAAGGCAGGTAATAACACTTTTAAGTATATAAAAGTTCCCGCTAATTTATAAAACGGGTCCTGAACACAGAGCCCAAAATGATTTTAAAAATTTTATATTAAAAAGCTTGTATTATCAGCTATCACATATAATTGGATATAAAGGGTATATTTTTGTTTTCCAGGTTTGATATAAATATTTATAATAGGTTCTGTGATAAAAATATTAAAAGATAAAAACAATAAAAATAGGAGGTGAATGTTTGGCGGGCTTAAGTACTTAATACAGTACTCTGAAATACAATACTGTAAAGAGATATAAAGTAGAGGATTAAATATCAGGATCCGGGATTATATATATTTTCTGTATTAAGTTTTTAAAGTTCAAAAAACCCGCAAACTTAAAACATGTCAGCAGTGAAAATATGTATTATAGGAGCAGGCAGGGCAGGGATGATTCATGCCCGTAATTTTGACCATAAAATACCGGGAGCTCAGGTGGTAGCAGTAGTAGACCCCCAGAAAGAAGCACAAAAAAAAGCTGAAGAATTAGGGGCAAAATATTTTTCGTCTCTAAAGCAGGCAATTGATAATTGTGAATTTAATGCAGTTTGTATTGGGGCACCCACTTTTGCCCATGCAGATGCTGTTCTGGAATCTGCAGAAGCGGGAAAACATATTTTTTGTGAAAAACCTCTGGCTCTTTCCCAAAAAGAAGCTGAACACATGGTGGAGACAGTTGAAAGAAATGATGTTTTATTTCAAATAGGTTTTATGAGAAGGTTTGATAAAAATTTTATGAAAGCCAAAGAAATGATAGATAAGGGGAAAATTGGGGAGCCAATTATGGTTAAGTCTGTAGGCCGCAGCCCCGGTTCAGGAACTCTTTCCAAATGGATAGCGGATGTTGAAAAAAGCAACGGTATACTGGCTGAAGTTAACAGTCATGATTTTGATGCTATCCGCTGGCTGGCCGGCAGTGATTTCCAGGAAGTTTTTTGCTATGCCGGAAACTTGAAGTGTCCTTCATATGAAGATGAATATCCCGAATTTTATGATACAGCGGCAGTAAATATTAAATTCAAAGATGATATTATTGGTGTGGTTGACGGCTGTTATCCGGCCACCTATGGTTATGATGCCCGGACTGAAGTTCTGGGCACCGAAGGTGTCCTGCATATTGGTTCTTCTGAAGCATATTCTGTTCTTACCTGGAATAAAGAGGGCCAGGTAGTAAAAGAAGGGAATAAGGGCTGGCAGAGTCTTTTTGCTGAGGCCTATGAACGTGAAGATGAACACTTTATTAATTGTGTTACGAACAAAAAACAGCCCCGGGTGAACATAAAGGATGGTCAAAAAGCTCTGGATATAGTTTTGGCGGCCAACCAATCTATCAGGACCGGAAAGCCGGTTTCTATCTGATTATGAAATCAT
>PWDW01000029.1 GCA_003553225.1 Halanaerobiaceae bacterium | reverse complement strand
GTAAAAATCCACAGCAGTGGAGTAATGCTCCCCCCAAATGAAGTGACATAAAGAAGTGTTCTGGTACCAATTCGGTCTATAACACTTCCCCACAGCTGCATGCCAATGGCATTTGTACAGCCGCTAATTACACCGAATAGTGCAATCTGTGAAAAATTAATTTCCAGTGTTTCTATCATATACACATTGAAAAATGGACTGGAGAGGCCGACAGCAAATCCCCACAGCATACCAAAAACCAGGAAATCCCGAAATGTCTTATCCTGAAGGGATTTTTTTAGAGCGCTTAAAAATGAATCCGATCTTTCCTTTTTGACGGCTGTGTCTATATCCTCAGTTATATTTCCCGCTGAAGTTTTATTGAGCATGCGCCAGGAGAGAAAACCGAAAAAGACTCCAACCAGAATCAAAATTGAGAAACCTGCAGCCTCATTTTGGGGAAAGAATATCTCCCAGAAGTCTATGAAAAAGCCTCCCAACAGACCTGTTATTATCCCTGCAATTCCAAGAATCATATTACGCCTGCCAAAAAACTTACCCCTTTGGTCTTCTTCTATAATTTCGCTTATCCAGGACATCCAGGAAACACTAGAAACAGCTGTAAATACGCTGGCCAATGCTATGCCGATAAGAAAGAGCAATATCATGAGGTTATCTGAAAAATTAAATATCAGATTGAACAGGGGAAGAGCTGCCACAAGTATCCACAGGATTCGATTGGAGAATACACTTACCAGACATATCTGTCTCGCGCCACCAGTTTTCTGCACAAAATACGAGCCAAATATTTGAAATAGATTGGCAAAGGCAGGGAGTGATGCCATTATACCAATCTGTATATTGTCCAGACCTAAAGCCAGGGCAAAACCCGTCAAAAACCCTCCCGTGGTAGTAGTGACCATTATGTTGCTAAAAACTCCATCCAGTTTCGATAACTTCATATCGCGCTGAAGATTATGACCAATTCTATCTTTGTCTGCTTCCATTTTACTCCTCCTTTACCCATTTTACTTGTTTTCTATTTCCGCAATTAAGAATGAAGTCCTTCATAGACCTATTCTTATTTTCTATTACTGATAAGCTAAAAATTCGCCATATAAAAAGGACATAAAGTTTGATCATTGAATAATATAATAAAAGAAAAGAGGTGGCTGAGGATATTGGCTAAAATATTTAAAAAAATCTTTATCATCACTATATTTTTTATATTCATTTTGACTTTCGTTATCTCCTCTGCTGCAGCAGCCGCAGAGCGCACCGAAATTCCCTGGGGAGAATTTCGGCCTCGGGAAAGTCAGTTCACCAGAATGGATATAACAGGCAGCTACCGCTATTTTGATGATCGCTTTGCCGATGATCGCACCAATATAAACCAGGGTCAGCTCCGCTTTCTTTATCGAGGTATGCGGGAAAATCCCGAATTCGGATACGATTATCACATTCAGACCAATATTCTGCTGCAGGAGGACTGGGATTTAAACTACGATGGGATTGGCCGTGGGAATTACCGTACTTTTATGGGAGAGGATGTCGATCATTTTATATATGCCGGGGGACAACTGGAATCAGCCTCCCCACTGCAGGCGAGGATGTCTGCGGTTGTCTCTGGAGGAGCTGGAACAGGGCGGTTTTATGATGTGCAGCCCATGGTCAGAGCAGCGCGAATAGAAAAAAGGCTTATTCAGGAAGAGCTGTTAACCGCAGGTCTGGGGTCAGATTTAATGCTGGAGATGGGAGATATCATTGCCCTAGGTGACACCGTGAGTGCCAGATTAAACGGAGTATGGCGTCTGCTAATGACGGAGATGGAAGCTGATTTTACCCCCAATCAGAGAAGCCTTGATATTATAAGAGAAGTTTTGGAAGAGCCGAGGAGAGCTCGCACCTATGGACAGGAAATTAAGGCGGGACTCGGTTACCCGATTTTGGTGCCGGACGAGAGATCTCGTGAGCTTTCGCTGGTGAGTGAGGCCAGGTTTGGGTATCCTCTTACCCTGGATACTCAGGCTTCTCTTACGGCCAGTTTTGATGCTTCTATACCCGATACCTTTGAAGAGATAACACTCAGGATACAGGGTGATATAGACCACAGATTAAGCGAAGATATCAATCTCAGAGGGGGTTTGAATTATTCCCGACAGAACTGGCAGGGTTTTCCTGAAACCTATCATTTTCTCAGCCTCAGCGGTTCGGCAGTATTTCATGTCCGTGAAAATTTGAGTATTACAACAACCCTCAGGCGCACCAATCATACTGTTTACGAGGAGCCTGCTTATGACTTCACCACATCTTTTACTTTGAGTGTATTTTAATAAATTACCCCAGGGGAGGTATGATCATGAGATTAAAAGATAAGGTGGCGGTAGTCACTGGAGGAGCCAGCGGTATTGGAGAGGCTGCAGTCAGGGATATGGTTGAAGAAGGAGCTCGAGTAGTTATAGCTGATATTTCTGATGAAAGCGGGGAAAAGCTGGCCAGGAAATTGAATGAAGATCATAATGAGAAAAAAGCTGTGTACTGTCATGTAGACGTAAGTAATGAAGAAGAGACACAAAAAATGGTGAAGACAGCTGAAAGGAAATTCGAGCGTCTTGATATTCTGTTTTGTAATGCAGGTATAGGTGATATAGCCATGACTGATGAGCTTAAACTGGAAAAATGGCAGAAAGTCATTGATGTCAATCTAACCGGGGTTTTTCTATGCATCAAAGCTGCTATCCCAGTTATGAAAAAAACGGGAGGTGGAAGTATTATTAACTGTGCTTCCATCCTGGGTCATGTGGGTCAGGCTCAGACTGCTTCTTATACGGCTTCAAAGGGAGGAGTAGTCAATATGACCCGCGCTCTTGCCGCTGAATATGCTGATGAAGGAATCAGGGTTAACGCTGTGTGTCCAGGTTATATCGACACGCCTCTTTTGGATGGTCTTGATGAAAACATGAAAAACCATTTAATCTCCAGGCATCCTATAGGCAGATTTGGCACCCCGGAAGAAGTAGCCAAAGCTACAACATTTTTAGCTTCTGATGATGCCAGTTTTATAACGGGGGCCAATCTGCTGGTTGACGGCGGGTATACAGCAGTGTAATTATCTAGTCAAATTTATAAAGCTTAACATTTAACTTCAAAAATCTCAAAAAGGGGGAGTAATATGAGTTTAAAAAGAAAGAAAAATTACATTATTATCTACCAACTTAATGAACCAGGCCAGAAACACAAAAAACTGGAGGACAAATTAAGTTCTTATTCTAATTCAATTAAATGCTTTAATACTACCTGGCTGGTAAGAACAAAAAAAGGGGTTGAAGAAATAGGAAATGAACTGGAAAAAATCATTGCCGAAAACGATGATTTGTTGATTCTGCAGGCAGGAAAAAATAAATTCACTTCTCTTACAGATAAAAAAGCAAATAGATGGGTAAATAAAAATTTCTCATAAACATACCAAAAGCCGGATCCTTAAGCAAGGATCCGGCTTTTATGATTTCTTAGTAATTCACAACGATAGTAGATATTGAAGTTCTCCCTGAAGTAAAGCAGTAATTCCTCTATTCTAACGCTGAATGTTTTTTATAATTAGTTTTTCTGCTTTTTAAATCCTTGAATCTCTGGGCCTTCATAATATCAGATCTAGTGATTATTCCCTGGAGATTACCTCCTTCTATTACCAGAAGGCGTCCGATGTTTTTTTCTGACATTTTTCTAAAAGCATCAAACAAAAGATCAGAAGTTTTCACTACAACTAAATCTTCGGACATTATAT
>PWDW01000080.1 GCA_003553225.1 Halanaerobiaceae bacterium | reverse complement strand
TATAATATAGACATTTAATCTCATTCTCTGGCTTCTACTTCACCGTATTTAATCTGAGGTCCATTAACCGGTGCAGCCCAGTGAACAGCATTTTTCAATACTTTTATTATTTCATCATTTTCATATATGGGGAATTCTTCATGTCCGGGACGGAAATAAAATATTTTTCCGGCTCCCCGATAATAACAGCATCCACTGCGAAAAACCTCTCCTCCTTCAAACCAGCTGATAAAAATTATTTTATCCGGATCAGGAATATCAAAATGCTCACCATACATCTCTGTGCTCTCCAGTTCAATACATTCTCCAATCCCATCCACAATCGGATGCCCGGGAGCAATGACCCATAACCTCTCCTTTTGTCCATCCTCCCTCCACTTCAGCTTTTGACTGTGAGTTCCACACAGCTTTCGAAATATTTTTGAAGCATGGGCGGAGTGAAGAGGTATCAGGCCCATACCCTCCATCACACGTTCATAAACTCGCTCAACATATTTGTCTTTTACTTTTGCATGAGCCACATGTCCCCACCACATCAGGACATCAGTACTATCCAAAATTTCTTCTGTTAGGCCCTGTTCTTTGTCATGCAGGGTGGCTGTCTGTACTGATATTGTTTTTCCTTTTTTAAGTTTTTCGGCAAGTGAGTGGTGTATGCCCCGGGGATATATCTGCTGTATACTCTGATGCTGTTCTTTCAGTGAAGCAGCATGTTTTTGCCGGAATTTCTCGGGATAGAATTCCTTAACTTCTTCATATTCTTTTTCGTGAACATATTCATTCCAGATAGTCACCTGTATGTCTTTAGACATTATATAACCCCTCCATTTTTAAATCAATTACCAACAAATTTCTTATATGATAATTTTTTCCAATAATAAATTCAAAAATTAAAAACACAAATAGCTGCAATATAATAAATTTAAGAGGACCTAACCTTTTTATCTGCTGTTTTTTACTGGCTTAAAACTTGAAATTTTTCAGTAAACCTACTAATTATTATTATTTATAATTATATTTATCATTATTTATATAAAACACATTTCACCTGCCTGCCATCTTCAAGAGTTAATAAAGCAGGATCCTCCTGACTGCAGATTGGTTTTGCTTCCGGGCATCTTGGTTCAAAGTAACATCCCGGAGGAAGATTGTAAGGACTGGGCACTGATCCTTCTATAGCAGAAAGCCTTTTTTTGACTCCTATATGGGGAATCGAGGTTAAAAGCCCCCTGGTATAGGGATGTTTGGGATCATAAAAAATATCATCTACAGGTGCTTTTTCAACTATTTTACCCATATACATGACTATTACCCGGTCAGCCATCTCCCCAATCACACCCAGGTCATGAGTGATAAACATAATTGACATTCCAAACTCATCCTGAAGATCATTCATTAAATCAAGAATCTTTGATTCAATGGTAACATCAAGGGCAGTTGTTGGTTCATCAGCAATCAGCAGGCTGGGATTACAGGAAAGAGCCATTCCGATCATAACCCGCTGCCTCATACCTCCACTGAGCTCATGAGGATAAGAATCCACCCTCTGTTCGGGAGCGGCAATTCCTACTTTTTTAAGCATATCGATTGCCCTGCTGCGGGCTTCCTTTTTACTGACATCCTGATGCAGTAAAATGGCTTCCATAATCTGAGCTCCCACCGTATAAACAGGTGTCAGAGAAGTCATCGGTTCCTGAAAAATCATGGCAATTTCATTGCCCCGAAGATCTTTCATCTGGGGGCCATTTCTTTTTAATGAGGCGATATTAATAGGTGCTGATGAATTTTTGAAATAGTTAATGGTCCCCCCTTCAATTTTGCCCCGGGGTTGAGGGACCAGATTCATAACCGAAAGAGAGGTAATACTCTTTCCACACCCACTTTCCCCAACAACTCCCAGGGTTTCTCCGGCAGTTATATCAAAACTTACATCATCTACCGCCTGCACTACACCGGGTTCATTATAAAAGTAAGTTTTTAAATTATCTACTTTCAGTACATTTTCGGACATATTATCCAACCTCTTTCCTCCTGTTTAATATATTAAGTTGAGAATGGATCTGCTGCATCTCTTATTCCATCACCCATAAAGTTATAAGCCAGAACAACTATAACAACGGCCAGACCCGGAATCATCAGCCATCTGTGAGAGAGTACAACATCTACTCTCTGGGCCGTCTGAAGCAGGGTGCCCCAGCTGACCATAGGGGGCTGGATTCCAAGACCCAAAAAGCTAAGAGCAGTTTCTGCCAGAATCATGGCCGGTATCGACAGTGTGGCAATAACAATAACATGACTCATGGCATTTGGTATCATGTGTTTTTTCACTATCCACCAGCCCGATGCTCCCGCGGATTGAGCGGCAAGGGTATACTCTTCTTCCCGGTAAGACATAACTTTACCCCGAATCTGTCGTCCCAGGCCGACCCAGTTTCGGAGAGAAAGAATAATCGAAATCATGAAAAAGGTCTGCACTGAGGTCCATTCCGGAGGAACTGCAGCTGCCAGTGCAGCCCACAGAGGTATCGGAGGAAAAGAAAGCAATAACTCAACCAATCTCTGGATAATATTATCAATTATACCACCAAAATAACCGGAAATAGTACCCAGAACCGTACCTAAAAATATTGTTAAAAAGACACCAACCAGACCTACTGTCATCGATATCCTGCCCCCGTGCATGATGCGGGAAAAAACACAGCGGCCCATTCTGTCTGCTCCAAAGGGGTACCACGGGTCTTCACTGTCAATACCCATAAAATGGAGATCAGTTGGAAACAGTCCCAGCAAATTATATTCATATCCGCGATTGAAAAAATTAATGTGATAGCGCTCACCTGTATCTAAAGAATACTCCCAGGTGAATGTCTCCATATCCAGTTCACTTTCCAGACCATAAACAAAAGGACGTATATTAAAATCACCATCTTCATCTATAAACTGAGGTACCTGGGGAGGAGCAAACATATAATCTTCCATTATTGCCCTATAACTGTTTGTTGCAAAAAATCCGGGAAAAAATACAAAGACCATAAAACATAAAGCAATAACCACCAGTCCTCCCACAGCCAGTTTGTTCCTTAAAAATTGTCTTTTCATTAATTCAAACTGGCTTATACCCTGTTCTTCTTCAATTTCTTCGGGAGAAAATTCCTGTTCTCCTTCTGCTACTTCAGAACTTATATCCATTTATTACCCACCTCCCTATTCATATCTAATTCTGGGATCAACCCAGCTCAATACTATATCGGCAACTAAGTTACCTGCTACTAAAAGTGCGGCCATAAAAATCAGGACAGTCCCGGCCAGAAACATATCCTGAGACCTCAGAGCATTAAAATACATGGGTCCTATAGTCGGTAAACTTAATACAATAGCTACCACCGTACCTCCCGATATAATCTGGGGCATGGTCATTCCCAGCTGCATAATAAGTGGGTGAATGGCATTGCGGACCGCATGTTTATAGATAACAATACGCTCATCCAGACCCTTGGCCCGGGCCGTTTGTACATACTGTTTGTTTAAAACATCAAGTAAATTACCCCTCATAATTCTTATAAGACCGGCCGTTCCGGCTGTTCCTATCACAATCACCGGTATCCAGAGATGTTTCAGCAGATCAATAACCCGGCCCAGACTCCAGGGGGCATATCGGTATTCATCCGAAAACAATCCTCCAATTGACCAGCCCAGACCCTCGGCAGCAATAACCATTAATATAAGAGCTAATAAAAAATTGGGAATTGATAATCCTATAAATCCCAAAAAGGTAAATATATTATC
>PWDW01000124.1 GCA_003553225.1 Halanaerobiaceae bacterium | reverse complement strand
CCTTAATCATTATTTTCCTTATTTTACTGTTAACTTCTTGTTTGCTTTTTTTGAAAAATCCCCTGCTGGCCGCTTCGGTTACCTACCGGGGAGAGCTGGATGAAATTGCTCACAGCTTTTTGATTAAATCAAATATAATATAAATTACTCTTGGGGAGGATAAATTATGGATGAAGAAAACAGCATACAAATTGAAATTTATACTCTGGAATGGTGCCCTTACTGCCGGAAGGCTAAATCATTTTTTACCAGCAAAAATTTAAGCTATACTGAATATGATATAGGAAAAGAAAGTGCCCACAAACAGGAGATGCAGGAACGCACCGGAGGGCAAAAAACTGTACCCCAGATTTTTATTGGGGGCCGGCATATCGGGGGCTATGATGAACTGATAAAAATGAAATCATCAGGAGAACTGGGAGAAATAATAGAGCTTCCCGAAAATGACTTCCATAAGAAAATGTGGGACCTTACGGTCATTGGAGCAGGTCCGGCCGGACTCAGCTGTGCCCTTTATGCCGCCCGCAAGGGACTGGATACCCTTCTTCTGTCCACGGGAATGGGTGGTCAGGTTATCGAAACTGACCTGATTGACAACTGGATTGGCAGCCCTGAAATCAGCGGCCAGATATTAATGCAGTCCTTCTGGGACCATATCCAGAAATATTCCCTGAGAACTGAGCTGGGGGAAAAGGTAACTGACATCACTCCCCGAAAAGACCATCTGGCCTTAACCCTGAATGATGGACGGATCACACCCACAAAAACCGCGGTGACAGCCAGTGGAACCAAAAAACGTTCTCTGAATGTACCGGGTGAAAATGAGTTTAAAGGCCGGGGAGTACATTACTGTGCTATCTGTGATGGTTTTCTTTATGCCGGAGAGGATGTGGCCGTTATCGGGGGCGGAAATTCAGGTCTGGAGGCTGCCCTGGATCTGGCTAAACTGGACTGTGATGTCTGTCTCATCGAAATACAGACCGAACTTATGGGGGAAAAGATTCTGCAAAAAAAAGTCAAAAATAATGAAAACATCCATATCTATACCTCACATCAGGTCAAAAAAATAGAGGGCAGTGATCAGGTGGAGCAATTAACTATCCGGGAGACAGAAACCGGAGAATTTAAAGAGCTGTCGGTCAGTGCTGTTTTTGTGGAAATCGGCCTGATTCCCAACAGTGGTTTTGTCTGTGATGAAGTTCAGCTTAATGACCGGGGTGAGATCATAATCAATGATAAAAACGAAACTGCAGTTCAGGGCCTGTATGCCGCCGGTGATGTAACCAATATCAAAGATAAACAGATCATAGTTGCGGCCGCGGAGGGAGCCAAAACTGCCCTGCGGGCCAGTGAGTATCTTAACTCCTGATGCCCAAAGCAGATGATCGGCCAATACAGCTTATTTAATAAGATTAAAGGACAGCCGGTATTGCCCGGCTGTTTTTGTTTATAACTTAGCTGAACTTTTTTTGAGCTGAAAAAGCCGGTATTTCCAGTAGACCCAGACCACATTAAAACCCAGAAAAATCAACATTACGACCATGGTAACTATATTTCTGGTTCCGGTCAACCCATCAAGAGAAATCAGTAAACCCAGAACAGCAAAAAAGGACCAGATAATCTTCAAGTTGAGCATTCCATAAAACACTTCAAAACCGGCCTTTCGGCCAAGATAGGACTCCATGCCAATCCCCAGCAGTGCGGCTGCAACCAGGCGGCTAACAGCCGGATCAATGGTTTCCCAGCCCAGTAAACCCAGCACCGTCTCCGGTGCCCAAAACAAAGGCAGGGCAACGGCTAGATCCACGATACAATGTATTACAAACCAGGTTCTCAATTCAACCGGAATTGTCGGTTTCTCTTTTGTTTTAACTGTGTTTTCGGCTGACATTATGTTTAGCCTCCCGAAATAAAAATCTTGTTTTCACTGGATGGGCCTGTTAAATTGCTTCAAAATAATTATAAAAGTTAGTATTCTGGTTGTGCTGAAAAAATTTTTGCAGTTTAACAAACCTCTTCACCATGTTTCTGCAGCTCATATTTATCAAAAGTGATTTTTTTCTGGGCGGTAACAATAAATCCTTCCCGGGACAAATCTTTTAAAATTAAACTTACAGTTTCCCGGGCTGCACCTATCAGGTCGGCCAGTTCCTGATGAGTTATGTTTACGGTAACCTCTTTTTGATCGAACCTTTTTTCATCTGCCATTTTAATCAGTTTTCTGATAACCTGGCCCTTTTTACTGCAAAGAGCTTGATCATAAAAATCATTCTCTAAATCTTTGACCCGCCTGCAGACTAACTCCATAATTTTTCTGGTAAATTCGGGATAGCTGTTCATTATCTCTTTGATATAATGTTTGTCTATTTTACACAGCAGAGATTTTTCTGTAACTTCAGCGAAAACTCCCCGGGGTCGTAGAGTAAAAATATCAACCTCTCCAATTATATTGCCCGGAGTTAAATAATCCAGGGTCAGCTGTTTGCCGGCTTCATTCAATTTGTATATTTTTATTCTTCCCTGATGTAAAATATAAATATGCTCCACCTTATCCTCCGGTCCAAACAAAATATTGCCTTTTTTTAATTCAATCACCTCTGCATGGGCCGCTATCTCATCAATCTCTTTTTGAGTAAGAGTTTCAAAAACATTTAAACTCTTTACACACTTAAGCATAGCCATTCCCCCTGCCCTGGTAAGTTTTGATTTCTGCCTATATTTTCAAAATAAAAATTGTTCTCTTTGTCAGCTCATTTTTCAGCCATATAAGTTTAAATATTCTTATTTTCTAAAAATAAGTTTATCATACTTTTAAACCCAGCAGCAAGTTTTGATATTCCCTTGAAATTATCCACATTTTCCAGTATTATATAAATACATTCTTTAATGTTTTTCTTCAAAGGCCTCACTCCTTTCATTTTTTAAAGGGTTCTTAGTGAGGCCTTTTTCTATATCATATTCAAAATTCCTGACTGTGTTGATGATTTTTCTATTTTTCTCCCACATTAATTATACACAAACGGGCCCTGGCTGTTTATCCAGCCGGGCCCGGCATTTTTTCCGAAGTTTATTACGAGAAACGAGAAAGCCCCGCAGATGTAATCGGCGGGGATGAATCATTATTAAGCTGGAAAAAAGGCAAACATATGAGTTATTATCATGATCCAAGTGAATATCGGGGTTTGTTGCAGCTAATCCCCTGCAATATAAAATATTCAGGGTGATAGCTGAAACTACATTGGATTATATCTGATTGATGTGCAAGCATACAGCCTGTGGCTGTTAAGATATAATCTGTATTGCAGACAGCTGATAGCAACAAACTATCTGCCCGTATGGTAAGCAGTACAGGTGCCTGAGTTGGTATATCCATATGTCAGGAGAGCTGATGGCACAGCCTCCAGGTTTGCGTCATAACGGCCTCGATGGCCTAATACTGAAACTATCAATGCGTTATTTCAAAGAAAGTTTCAGTAAACTCGCCTACTAGAAATAATCTGGCGTTTAATCAGCAGACAACCCCGCAAGTTTCTTCCAGGAATCCTCATTCATGACACCAGGAACGGGCCTGGAGGATATCAACAGACAATCTAACTTACCAGTGTGGTCTCCGCATTCCATGCCTGTGATTCCGGTGAGTCTCACTTCTTTCAGTAATGTCATCTCTATAATCACAGCCCCAGAGACCCCATCTGTGGTGCATTCGGCCCCAAAATCCATTTTCGGTTCTTATTTCAGTCTGCAGTTCGGTCAGCTCTTCCCTGAGATCCAGCATATTGTTCTCCACTTCTCGCAATTCATTTTCGGCAGCT
>PWDW01000115.1 GCA_003553225.1 Halanaerobiaceae bacterium | reverse complement strand
CCACATCCTTTTCTTTAGCCCTGGCAAAGAATTCATCTGCCGGTTTATGTCTGAACATATTGTAGATTATCATTACACTGGCCAGATTATCATAATCTAACGATTTCAGGGCTTCCTCTACCTTTTCGACGCTGACTCCGTAATGGCTGATTTTGCCCTGAGCAACAAAGTCTTCCAGAACTTTAAAGACCTCTTCCTTGTAAAAAACTTCAGTGGGTGGACAGTGAAGCTGCAGCAGGTCAATCTTTTCAATTCCTAAATTTTTTAAACTTCTGTCGACAAAAGCTGTCAGGTTCTCTCTATTATAACCTTCAGCTCGATGGGGATCCAGTCTTCTGCCGGCTTTGGTTGCTATATAAATTTTGCTGTCTGTCTGCTTTTTCAGCTCTCCAACCAGCCTTTCACTGCGGCCATCGCCATAGACATCGGCTGTGTCGAAAAAGTTCATCCCCTGTCTGACTGCTTCCTGGAGTGCCTGTTTGCTGGTCTCATTATCAACTGAGCCCCAGGAGCCACCTATGGCCCAGGCGCCGAAGGAGACTTCTGAGACTTGGAAATCTGTTTTGCCTAATTTTCTGTATTTCATTAGTTTCTTCCTCCTCGATATTCAAAAATTATGATCACAAAGTTTCAGCAGTTTTGTTATTAAGCTCCAACAGACTTTTCAAGATGGCGGCGGCAGCTTAAGCCCGCAGCAGATGGCGGTTAACTATAGCTTCCAGTTTTTCCTGACGGCCGGAGTCAAGCTCCAGATCCGGCAGTCGATAATCCAAGGCTTCAGCCGCCAGTTCCTTGAGGCTGATCTTTCCTTCTCTTATCTTTTTGCCTATTCCCTGCTGGTAGCTCTGATATCTTTCAGCAATAAATTCTTCAATTTCTCCAGATTCCAGCAGACTGTGAGCTGTTTCCAGCCCCCGGGCAAAGCTGTCCATGCCGAGAATATGACCGTAGAAAAGATCCTCCGGTTGATAGGAAGCTCTCCGCACCTTAGCATCAAAATTCAATCCGCCGGGTGCCAGGCCGCCAGCTTTTAATATTTCATACATGGCCAGGGTTGTGCTGTAAAGATTGGAGGGAAATTGATCGGTATCCCAGCCCAGCAGAAGATCTCCCTGGTTGGCATCAACGCTGCCCAGCATATCGTTAATCCTGGCATAACGCAGTTCATGCTGAAAATTATGTCCGGCTAAAGTTGCATGATTGGCTTCAATATTGAGTTTAAAATAATCCTCCAGCCCATAGCGGCGCAAAAAGGCAAGAACACTGGCGGAATCGAAATCGTACTGATGCTTGGTGGGTTCCATCGGTTTGGGCTCAATTAAAAGTTGACCGGTAAAATTAATTTCTTCAACGTACTCCAGTACCATTTCAAAAAAGCGGGCCAGATTATCCTGCTCAAGCTTCATGTCTGTATTCAACAGGGTCTCATAGCCCTCTCTGCCGCCCCAGAAGACATAGTTTTCTCCACCTAACCTCCTGGTCACTTCCAGAGCTTTTTTTACCTTGGCTGCAGCACAGGCAAAGACCCGGGCATCGGGAGAGGTTGCAGCTCCATGCATATAGAGAGGACGACTGAAAAGATTGGAGGTGCCCCAGAGCAGTTGTATTCCTGTGGCCTTCATCTGCTTTTCTATTAAATTTACTATTTCATCCAGGTTTTTATGGCTTGCTCTCAAAGTATTTCCTTCAGGTGCTACGTCAACATCATGAAAACAGAAAAACTACAGTCCCAGTTTGGTCATAAACTCAAAGGCTGCTTCAACTCTGGCTCGAGCTCTATCCATGGGATCTTGATATCTGTCCCAGGGTCTAATCATTGTCGGGCTGCCAAAGGGATCGCTGCCGTCCTCTGTCAGGCTGTGCCAGTAAGCCATCGAAAACCTCAGGTGTTCGGCCATTGTTTTGCCAGCAATTTTTTTCTCAGGCTGATAATAATTAAAGGCCAGCGGATTTTTAGAATCGGGACCTTCATATTCCACTTTATCAACAAAATTAAAATAATCAGACATTTTTTTGCCTCCTTTTTGTGCCTCCTTCAAGTTGTCACAAATATTTCCTGGCAGCTCCTCAGCAAAATTTATCAATCTCTTCCCGGGCAATCCTGCACCATTTTTTGACATTATCGGGATTATTGCCGATAGTATGATTATCTTTCATGATAATCTCAAGATGGCATCCCTCAGTCTGATGGAGAACTTCCCTGATATTTTCTCTAATTTTTTCTTCATTTATCTCAGGCACGGCCAGATCAGCAGGCATGGGCTTATAGGAAAAAATATAATTGTCTTCTAAGTGCCCTGCCATCTCAGCCACATCAGCCCAGGGAGAAACAGAAACTCTTCTCAAGTTGGGTACCTGTTTGATATACTTCCATCTCTTATCAAGCGGCTCACAGCAGCCGTAACAGTTAAGGCCAAAACGTTCTAAAATAGGGAGCTGATATTGAAAGACAAATTCGGCAAACATTTCAGGTGAAACGCAGGTGGTCTCCTGGCTTTCAGCAAATCCCCACATATCAACAGTCCTGACTTCACCTGCAAAATCATCCCGGGGCAGCTCTCTGGTATAGCCAAATCCTCCTGAGCCCACATAGGTTCCATCGTTATTGAGGCTTAAAAGTCCATTCTCTTCCAGGAAATCCAGTTTGGCAAGGTGGCCATCTCTCAAGAATTTCATCAAGCGATGGAGATAATCGGGGTTTTCGTAGGTGTCCAGCATGAACCTCTCCAGTCCCCTGAGGTTAATGGCAGTCCAGGTCATTCCCAGAGTCCACCAGAAAGATCCCTTGATTCTGACTTCCAGAAAATCCCCTAAAATTTCTTCTGCAATCTCCTTGATTCTCTCTGTTCTGTGATAATCCACTCTGATCTCGGGAAATTCCAGCCGTTCAAAATCTTTCTGATAGTCTTTTAAAGGAGGATCCCAGGAATAGGAACCGCCATCTTCTCCTCCAATTTTTCTCTCCTTCATGCCCCAGCCGGTTTCCTGGTAGGAGTAGTTAATATCGAAGACAGGCTCTGCTACTCTGTCATCTCCCATTTCTGCGGCCCAGAATATTTCTTTGCGAAGCCGCATTTCCCAGTCCCGGGCCAGTTCACCCTGACATTGAAGGTCCTCTGAGAGGATAATTTCGTTCCAGCCATTTTCAGGATCACAGAAAATTAAGGGCCTGGATCCTGCCAGATCATTATGCCGGTACCATAATTTTCTTTTATGCTGCTCACTTTCCCGGTCTGCCAGCTCAGCCAGCCGGGCTGCTAATTCTCTTAAAATTTTCTCATCAGCAGGTGATATCTCCAAGGCAGCCAGACCTTCGCTTTTCTGTGACAGGGAAAAAGCACTCTGATCGCTCATAGGCATTATCAGCCTCCAGTAAATAGTTTATCATAGGGGTGTATTTTTTATCGTTTCAATCATGGCCCAAAAATTTTCCAGAGGAGTATCAAGCTGGACATGGTGAGTGGGCCCGATGATTAATCCGCCATCTTTGCCGATAGTTTGCAGCCGGCTTTTCACTTCCTCTCTAACATCATCAGGGGAGCCAAAGGGTAGAGTCTGCTGTTCATCAATTGTTCCCCAGAAAGAAAGCTGATCTCCATATTCCCGGTTGAGTTTCTCAGGATCAATCGATTTAGGCTGAATGGGATTTAAGACATCCAGACCAATCTCGATCAGGTCTGGAATAATGGGATAGATATCTCCATCGGAATGATAGGCAACTTTAAGGTCGGGATTTATCTCCTTAATTTCCCTGATTAATCTGGCCATCCGGGGCTTGAGAAATTTTCGCCAGGTAGCAGGAGAGATCAGCAT
>PWDW01000040.1 GCA_003553225.1 Halanaerobiaceae bacterium | reverse complement strand
TATATTATATATATTTTCTACATATTTCTCTGTCCCTTAATGCTGTTGATCTCCTCTTCAAGTAGATCCAGATTATCGTGGTTTTCCATAATTTCATAGACGAAATTAAAAAGCTGTCTGAGCTCTCTTTCAGTTAACTTATCAACTTTTTTTATAAATTCCTTGCGTTCCACTGCCAGCTCCCCCCTTCCTTTCCTGCTAAATCATTTTAACTCTATTTATTTTTTATTCAAGATAAAACTCAAAAAACCTGCTTATTTTGCTATTTATTTTTATAATAAAGCTGATTCCACCTTAATTCTTTTTTGAAATCCTCAATTTCAGTATCCTGATCAATAATAACACACTCAATATCGGCTATCCGGGCAAAGTCCTTGAGCTTTTCATCATCAACAGCCTGGCTGAAACCTGAATGATGAGCAGCTCCGGCTAAAATCCAGGCTCTTGCTGCTGTCTTAAGATCAGGTAAAGGTTTCCATAAAGCCCGGGCAACCGGAAGTTTTGGCAGATCTTTATGGGGAGGTTCAACTTTTACTGGATTGAGAACCATCCTAAATCTATCTCCCAGATCAATTACAGAAGCATTAATTCCGGGACCGGGTGTGGCATCAAATACCAGCCGGACCGGATCCGGACGATCCCCAATATCCAGGGGATGAATCTCCATAGAAGGAGTATCTTCAGAGATCGATTCACAAACCTCAAGCATATGAGCACCCAGAACTCTCATTTCTCCGGGAACAAGATGGTAGGTATAATCTTCCATAAAAGAAGTACCACCTTTAAGACCAATACCCATAACCTTCATTGCCCTGAGAAGAGCAGCAGTTTTCCAGTCTCCTTCAGCACCAAAACCATATCCATCTTTCATCAACCTCTGCACCGCCAGACCGGGCAGCTGTTTTAAACCATGCAGATTTTCAAAATTGGTGGTAAAAGCCTTAAAATCTCCATCTTTAAGAAATTTTCTCATGCCCATTTCAATTCTGGCCGCTTCCCTTAAAGATTGATATTTATCCCCACCGGGCAGAAGTGTTTCTTCCACTTTATATCTTTGTTCATACTCATCAGTTAATTTTTTAATTTCAGATTCAGATACTGCTTCAACATATTCAACCAGATCTCCCAGTCCAAAAGCATCCACCACATATCCAAACTTCATTTCAGCTTCAACTTTATCCCCTTCAGTTACTGCTACACCACGCATATTATCCCCAAAACGTGCCACCCGGGCCCCCTGAGCATCATGATGAGCTGCTGCTGCCCGTATCCAGGAGGCTAAACTTTCCTGAACTTCATTTTCCTGCCAGTGACCGACCACAACTTTCCGCTTTTTTTCCATCCGGGAAGCAATAAATCCAAATTCCCGCCCCCCATGGGCCGACTGATTTAAATTCATAAAATCCATATCAATCTCCTGCCAGGGAATCTCAATATTAAACTGAGTATGGAGATGGACAAATGGTTTGTTTAAAGCACGCAGGCCGCCAATCCACATTTTGGCAGGTGAAAAAGTATGCATCCAGGTGATAAGACCAATACAATCTTCATTTTTGTTGGCCTCCTGACATATTTCCCGGATAGCACCTCTGTTAGTAACAACAGGTTTATACTTGATTTGGACAGGTATTTTATCCGCTTCATTAAGTCCCTGAGTAAGCTTTTGGGCATCTTCAGCTACTGTCTGCAGTGCTTCTTCTCCATATAAATGCTGGCTCCCGGTAATAAACCAGACCTCTTTTTTGGATAAATCTATCATATTTGCACTCCTTTCTGATTTCTGAAATTTACCTGTTTTGTTCAAATCCTGAGCATTACCAGTGGTTATTTATCATCATCTGTTAAAAGTTTAAAATCCTCAAAAAACTCATCAACCCAATCATCCAGCAGCCCTAACTGTTTTAAAAGCACCGCTGCTGTGAATCGGGTACGAATTTCAAATCCATATTTCACAGCTTTTATAAGCCAGTCTTCAGGGATTTTCCCCAGATATTCTCTGCTTAAAATACGGGTCTCCAGCAGCTTATGTTCAATTTTATTTAAAAAAGGTCTGTATTCAGCAATAAGGTTCTTAATTTCCCGTTCTTTGCTGTGCAGTTTTTTTTCATCTACCCGTGTTTCTTTAAAACGCTGATCAAGATTTTTTAGAGCAAAATCAGCTCTATCTTTATAATATTTCTTTATATTTTTTGTGCGCTCTTCCCGGTTATTCTCTACCTTTAACTGAGAAAAATCAAGATCCTGAAGGCGGAGATAATAACGGGCCGCAAAGTATTCACCCATACCCACATTAAGACCATGACCGGTGATATTCCTGTCATACATTACACTGTACATTTCCAAAAAATGAGCTACATGATGTTCTGTACCGGAAGCCGGCCTTGAGGTATCCACCATCAGCATGGCCAGACCGGATTTAATAAGACCATGAAATAATATTTCCACCGCTTTTTTTCTGTCTGGCCCATTAAGATCTAAATTTAAATCCATCAAAACCGCAAGTTCCTCCAGCAGCATCTCTCCCACCACCGGACAGTAATATTCTTCAAATAAAATATTGGACAGCCGCCAGTCCAGCTGAGAGGATATTTTACCCAGCATATCCCCCAGACCGGACCTGATCATCTTCTCCGGAGCTGCAGTAAGAACATCAAGATCTCCTATAATCGCTTCAGGAGACTGGGCATGATAGGTTCCTTTAACTCCAAAGGCCGTAATTGGAGAAACAGGAGAAGAATATCCATCCATAGAAGGAGCAGTTGCGACCACTGAATAGGGCTTGCTCATCTTAAAACTAACATATTTTGTGAGATCATTGATAGTGCCCGAGCCACAGGCCAAAATATAGCCTTCTGGAGAAACCTGCTCCATTATCTGAAACAGATAATCAGTATTGGGTTCTACCTTTTTTTCTTCCGGGGCCGGAAGTATAATTATGTTTGTGGCAAAATCTTTTTTGGTTAGATGATCATTAAGCCGGGCTCCGGCTGCTTCATGAGTGTTTTTATCACAGATAATATTGATTACTTTTTTCTCTGTCAGCTCAGATATAACAGCCGGAACCTGTTTTAGGGCACCTTCCTCAATTAAGACCTCTTTTATGGGTATTGTATGCTCCTGTCCACACTTACACTTAAATGAATTATTCAGATAGTTATATACATTTTCCAAATTTAATCACTCTTCCCCTGATTTTCGGTGGTAGAAACTTCTTTTCTGGCCGCTCCCCGATACTCTTCATCTGTTGGAATGAGCTTTTCTTTTTCCAATCTGCGGGCAGCTTCTTTTATCTCTTCCTCATACTGGGGCAGCCATTCCTGTTCTTCCACCAGCATTTCATCAACCAGCTGCCATATTTCCGGAGGATTACATACTGCTCCTGTCAGAGGATCCATCATAAATGCCTGACGGAGCAGACTATCATCACCCTTTACGGCAGCCTCTACGGCCAGCCGCTGTACATCAATGCTGGACTGACAGACAGCAGCACATCCTAACGGTAAATCACCTACCTGAGGAATATTAATACCATTGGCATCTACATAACCCGGTACTTCAACAACCGCATCCCCTGGCAAATTGGCAATAGCATTATCATTAACCACATTGAAATGACCCCGGTATATCCGACCAGTTTCCAGACTCTCAACAATATAGGAGCCATGCTCATCACTTCTTTTATCGTCTTTATATTCCCGGGGTGGTTCTTCCATCCAGCGGGGAAAATCTTTTTCAAACCAGTCTCTGTTCTCTTTACATTCTCTCAAATAACCACCGGTCTCACCATGTATCCAGCTGTCCATAGAAATCCATTCCTTTATCTCTTCAGGCCTTTTCCGGTACCAGGGTACATACTCACTGAGATGTCCATTGGATTCAGTACTGAAGAAGCCAAATCTTTTCAGCATATCAATCCTGACCTTTTCCTGTTTGCTGTACCGGGGATGATTTTCCAGAGCTTCCAGCAGATCATCAGTTAAATCTTCTCCCTCGTGCTGAATTTGGATATACCAGGTCTGATGATTAATACCGGCACAAACAATATCAACCTCTTCTTTTTTGTCAAAACCCAAAGCATCAGCAATTATTTCATGACCATGCTGTACCCCATGGCAGAGTCCCACCGTATTGACATCCCCGTATTTATTTGCCGCCCAGGTAATCATTGCATTGGGGTTGGCATAATTTAACATCAAAGCATCTGGCTCAGAAACATCTTTAATATCTTTACAAAAATCCAGTATCACCGGAATACCGCGCTGACCATACATAATTCCACCCGCACAGAGTGTATCACCAACACACTGGTCAATACCATATTTCAAAGGAATCTCAATATCTTTTTCAAAAGCCTCCAGACCTCCGATCCGAACCACATTGAAAATATAACGGGCATCCTTCAGGGCAGCTCTCCGGTCAGTTGTAGCCTGAATTTTAATGTCAAGATTATTGGCCTCAATATCCCGCTGACATAATTTGGTCACCATCTCCAGATTTCTTTCATTAATATCGGTAAAGGCTACTTCTATATCGGAAAATTCATCAACAGTCAGCAGATCTCGTAATAAACGTCGGGTAAACCCAATACTCCCGGCACCAATAAATGTCACTTTAAAAGACATATCTTATATCCACCTCTCTGTTTAAACTTTTAAGTTATGCACACTGCAGATGATTTAGAACCAACAGGGCTGTGAATTGATGTTAATTATTCTGCTGTCCATAATAGGCATCAGTACCATGTTTGCGGTAAAAGTGTTTATCCATCAAAGTCTGTGATAAATCCAGGTCAGTTGTGTCTTTATCCGCAAGCTGAAGGGTACGATAGGAAATTTTTGCAATTTCTTCCAGGATAACACTGTTTTTTACAGCCTGTTTTGGGTTTTCTCCCCAGGTAAAGGGCCCATGACCGGCAGCCAGAACTCCGGGAGTATATTCATAATCTTTATCTGAAAAACAGTCCACGATTACCCGACCCGTATTTAAAACATAATCTCCTTCTATTTCTTTTTTGGTCAGGGGCCGGGTACATGGTATTCTTCCGTAAAAATGATCTGCATGAGTGGTCCCCAGACAGGGAATAGCTTTTTGAGCCTGTGCCCAGCAGGTAGCCCAGGGGGAGTGGGTGTGTACCACCCCACCGATATCGTTGAATTCACGGTATAATTCAAGATGGGTTGCCGTATCTGAAGAAGGGTTCAATTTTCCCTCGACAACCTCACCGGACAGATCCACCACAGGCATTTGTTTTATAGTTAAATCATCATAATCAACTCCACTGGGTTTAATTACCACCAGTTTCTTTTGGCGGTCAATACCACTGACATTACCCCAGGTAAAAATAACAAGATCTCTTTTTTTTAACTGTCTATTAGCCTCCAGAACCTTCTTTTTTAATTTTTCCAGCAAAGATTATACCTCCCTCAGGTGTTCTTCCAGGTTCTTACCGAGTTTTTCATATTTAGCAAAAAGCTTTTTGTATTTTTCTGCATTCTCAGCAATAGGCTCATATATCTCGCTAAAACCGGGAGCCATCTTTTCCTGAGCAGACTCAACATCCGGGAATTCACCGGCAGCTACTGCTCCAAACATAGCCGCGCCCCTGGCAACTGCCTGCAGAGAAGCCGCCACTTTAACCGGCATATTGTGCACATCAGCAGTAATCTGCATAACCAGAGAATCTTTGTGGGGGATACCCCCTAAAGCAATAATTTCATCAATCTGGAGACCTTCCTGGATAAACTGATCAGCAATCGCGCGGCCTCCAAAACAGGTGGCTTCAACCAGAGCTCTGTAAATTTTAGGGGCTGTTGTTCCCAGGTTAAGACCTATCAGAGCCCCGGTTAGTGTCTGGTCTGCAAAAGGGCTTCTCCGTCCATTCAGCCAGTCCAAAGCCAGAAGGCCTGTTTCTTCAATATCAAGCCGAGAGGCTTCTTCAGATAGAACAGGTAAAATTTCATCTTCAATTTTTGCTGATAATTTCCCGCCTTTCTCCCCGGCCTGTTTGGTCAATATATTCTCCAGCGGCCAGGTGAGCACATCCTTCCACCAGCCGTGAATATCTCCAAAAGCAGACTGTCCGGCTTCCAGGCCTACCATACCGGGGATTACCGAACCATCAACCTGACCACAGATGCCATCAATACGGCGGCCCTGAATAGTACCGTAATCAGCAACCATGATATCACAGGTGGAGGTGCCCATGATCTTGGTGAGGGTGTTTTTTTTGACTCCACCACCCACTGCACCCATATGGGCATCAAAAGCACCTACAGCAACCGCAGTACCTTCTTTGAGTCCCAGCTTTTTTGCCCATTCTGCTGTAAGCTGACCTGCTTTTTCATCTGAGGTATATGTCTTCTCATAAAGCCGGTCCGTTATGCCCTCCAGGCGGGGCTCCAGCTCAGTTAAAAAGTCCTCATCCGGCAGACCTCCCCAGTCTTCGTGCCACATGGCTTTATGGCCGGCTGCACAGCGGCTCCTTTTCATCTCCTGAGGATCTGTAGTTCCGGTTAACACAGCCGGAAGCCAGTCACACAGCTCAACCCAGGAGTAGGCTTTTTCCCGGACCTGTTTATTTTTTCTTATTGTATGTATTATTTTAGCCCAGAACCATTCTGAGGAATATACGCCCCCTTCATATTTTGTATAATCCACTCCTCCCCAGCTGTGGGCCAGATTATTAATTTCTTCTGCCTCTTTTACAGCTGTGTGATCCTTCCAGAGAATAAACATGGCATCAGGATCCTGTGATAGCTCAGGTATAGAAAGAGCCAGCGGCTGTCCGGCTTCATCTACTGCACAAATAGTAGAACCGGTGGTATCAATCCCAAGCCCCACAATCTGATCACCTGTTATCCGCTGTGTTTCCTTTAATGCTCCCTGAACAGTTTCTTCAAGTGATGTTAAATAGTCCTGTGGATGCTGGCGAAACTGATTCCGGGCGGCATCACAAAATTTTCCCTCAGCAAATCTTTCATATTCAGAAACACTTTCGGCCACTTCTTCTCCGGTCTCTACATCAACAATAACCGCTCTTGCCGAAGCAGTACCATAATCCAGGCCAATTACATATTTACCCATGAATAGGACCTCCTTTATATTGTCAATAAGATGAAGATTAAAAATGAATAAATCTTTCCGGCAGCTTAAAAATTTGCTGCCCCAATAGCTTCATTAATTATTATATCCTATTTTAACCCAGGGAAACAAGGAGAACTGATGCTGCCGGTAATTCTATATTAAGCTGGTTATCAGCAATCTTAATCCTGTTGTAGGGCTGAATGGTCACTACTTCCGGGTTATCGAAGGTATTGTGGGCATTTAGGCTTTCTGCTGAAATTATTTTTGCAGAGATATCTCTGCCTTTCAATTTCTGTTTTATTATATTACATTCCACTTTTTGGGTTTTTTCCGGGTCAAGATTACATAAGGTAATATTTATGTTACCTTTTTTGTCCTTAGATGCAGAAACATTCACCCCGGGAACTTTTTTATCATCAAGTTCTATACTCTCCAGGTTAGTTTCCATAGCCAGCAGTTCTGCATCCTGATGAACCTGATACATATCAAAAACATGATAGGTCGGTGTTTTTATCATTTTTTCACCTTCGGTTAAAATAACGGCCTGGAGAACATTAATGGTCTGAGCAATATTAGCCATCTGAACCCGATCACAGTTATTATTAAATATATTTAAATTAATACCGGCAATTAGAGCATCACGAAGTGAGTTCTGCTGATATAAAAAGCCGGGATTGGTTCCGGGTTCTACATCATACCAGCCACCCCATTCATCAATTATAAGGCCCACTTCCTGTTCCGGATCATATTTATCCATAATAGTGGAGTGTTTTTCAATTAATTCTTCCATATACAGTGTTTTCTTAAGAGTTTTCTCCCATTCCTGTTTATCAAAATCAGTTGCTGAGCCTTTATTAGCCCAGTCCCCGGGAACAGTATAATAATGAAGACTTAAACCATCCATAAAGCGACGCGCTCGTTCCATCATAACTTCAGTCCAGTGATAATTATCTACATTTGGTCCACAGGCTATCTTATATATCTCATTATCTCCATAATCACGGACATAAGTCTGGAAACGACGATAAAGATCGGCATAATATTCCGGCCTCATGTTTCCTCCACAGCCCCAGTTTTCATTGCCCACTCCAAAGTATTTCAATTTCCAGGGCTGCTCTCTACCATTTTCACGGCGCCAATCAGCCATAGGTGATTTACCGGCAAAAGTCATATACTTTACCCACTGCTCCATTTCATGAACTGTGCCACTGCCAACATTACCACATATGTAGGGCTCTGTATCCAGCTGTTCACAGAGATCTAAAAACTCATGAGTTCCAAAATGATTATTCTCAACAACTCCTCCCCAGTGAGTATTTAAAATTTTTGCCCTCTCATCCCGGGGACCAACCCCATCTTTCCAGTGATATTCATCGGCAAAACAACCTCCCGGCCATCTCAAAACAGGAATATTTATATCTTTTAGAGCCTGGACAACATCATTTCTAATTCCCCGGGTATTGGGAATATCCGAATCTTCACCCACCCAGTAACCTTCATAAATACACCTTCCCAGATGCTCTGAAAAATGACCGTAAATATTTTTGTTAATCTTACCTTTTTTTTCTTCTGAATTTAAATATATTTTATTCATTTTACTCCCCTTTCTGATTTTCTTAGTATTTAATTTGCCTCTCCTTTATTTCTACTGTCAGGTATAAATTCAGGTCTCCTATATACAGCAAAAAATCTTAAATTTAAATTATTTTTTAACCATAATTGGGCCTGGTATAATTGATATTACCAGGCCCCTGTTTTTTCATAAATTAATCAGTGGTAAGTCTTATTACATTCCAGGATAGGGAAGGCAGCTCAGCGGTTATTTTTCCTTCCTTAACCTTTGCATTCCCTTTATTGTGTGGAGTAACATTATCAGGTTTTTCTTTGGTATTTCTAGCTTTAATATCTTCATGTTCAAGCACTAAATGTTCCTGTACTTCTATCTGTGATACATTATTAATTCTGCATTCAAAATTTAAGTCATCCTCCTGGTCTCTGTTAACTGCAAAAATAGTTATCCCCTGTTCTTCCCGAACTGCAACTCCATCCACCAGAGAAACAGATCCATAATCCTCTGTCTCATAATCAGGTGCGTTTATTTCAGTCTGAAGGACCGTCCCCCGCCCATATCGCGAGGCATGTGCAAAGGGATAATAAATTGTCTGTTTCCAGCAGGCACCACCATTTTCTGTCATAATGGGGGCAATTACATTTACAAGCTGAGCCAGACAGGCAATTTTCACCCGATCAGCGTGCTTGAGCAGAGTAATTAGAAACAGACCCACCACCAGAGCATCTTCAAATGTGTAGACATCCTCCAGTATTGGGGGGGCAATCTGCCATGGTTCCTGATTCTGGTCAGCTTCATGGGAATGAAACCATACATTCCATTCATCAAAAGAAAGATGAATCTCCTTACTGCTGTCTTTTTTGGCTTTAATATAATCACAAACTGCAATTACCGTCTCAATAAAGTCATTTACTCCCTCAGTCTGAGCTAAATAATTGGTGAGATCATCTTCTTGATTACCCAGATACTGATGTAAGGATATATAATCCACAAACTCATAGGTATGATCCAGCACTGTTTTTTCCCATTCAGGAAATGTGGGCATCTGGCGGTTGGAGCTGCCGCAAACCACAAGTTCTATAGAAGGGTCAACCTGTTTCATGGCTTTCCCGGCCTGTAGGGCAAGTTTGCCATAATCTTCTGCAGGTTTATGGCCCGTCTGCCAGGGACCATCCATTTCATTACCCAGACACCAGGTCTTAATGTCATGGGGCTGTTCATATCCATGTTCTTTGCGCATATTGCTCCAGTAGGAACCACCTTCATGATTGCAGTATTCAACAAAATTCCGTGCGGCATCAATACCTCTGGTGCCCAGATTAACAGCCATCATGGGGCTGGAGTCAACTTCCTTTAACCAGTCCAGAAATTCATTTGTACCAAAGGAATTGGGTTCCACACTTCTCCAGGCTAAATCAAGCTTCTGGGGTCTTTCTTCCCGGGGGCCCACACCATCCTCCCAGTCATATCCGGAAACAAAATTACCGCCCGGATATCTGATTATGGGCACCTGAAGCTCTTTGACCAAATCTATCACATCCCGGCGGAAACCTCTTTCATCGGTTTGAGGATGATCAGGCTCATAAATACCTCCATATATTGCCCGGCCCAGATGTTCAATAAACGAACCAAACAATCTGTCATCAACCTCTCCCACAGTAAAACTATCATCCAGCTTCATTAAAGCCTTCTTTTTTTCCTGCATTCTTATCCTCCCATCACTTTTTATATTTATCATGAACACAATAAACAGCTAAATAAAAGTAATTGAAATATGTCCCTGAATAACATCAAAATCTATTTGAATCAGCCTACATCAATACCTTCCACCAGATCACCGTAACCTTTAAGCTCCAGATCTTCAGCAAAGTGACAGGCTGCAAAATGATCTTTCTCTTCATCACTTCTATTAATTAATTCAGGCTCCTCGGAACTGCATATTTCCTGAGCATAGGGACAGCGGGGGTGCAGATTACACCCTTCAGGAGGATTGGAAGGATCAGGTACTACACCTTCTATTTTTCCTCTCTTCTTTTTCGCTTTGGGATCTCCTTCAGGAATTGATTCTAAAAGAATTTCGGTATAGGGATGTAGAGGAGAATTATACAGGTCTTCTGTATCGGCAATTTCTACCAGTTTACCCAGATACATAACCATAACCCGATCACTTATATGTTCAACAACACTCAGATTATGGGCAATAAAAACATAGGTTAAACCCCAGTTTTCCTGAAGATTTTCCAGAATATTAAGTATCTGGGCCTGAACTGAAACATCAAGAGCTGAAACCGGCTCATCACAAACAATAATTCTGGGGTCAAGAGTTAAGGCCCGGGCAATACCGATTCTCTGCCTCTGTCCCCCACTAAATTCATGGGGATATCTGTTAAGAAAATATTCACTTAACCCCACCTGTTCCAGCAGATCTTTAGCCGTCTCTGTACGAGATTTTTTATTTCCTATACCGTGAACTTCCAGGGGCTCAACTACAATATCCCTGATCGACATCCTGGGGTTAAGAGAGGACATTGGATCCTGAAAGATCATCTGAATATCTCTTTTTATGCTGTTTAACTGCTGGGCAGAAAGGGAAAGGATATCCAGCCATTCATCTTCTTCATTTTTATATTTAATCTGCCCGGCTGTAGGCTCCATTAGTCTCAACAAACACTCACCGGTGGTCGATTTCCCACAGCCAGATTCACCAACAAGGCCCAGGGTTTCTCCCTGCTGAAGCTCAAAACTAATGTCATCTACTGCCTTGATATAACCCACTACTCTCTGCAGAAGACCTTTTCTTACCGGAAAATATTTTTTTAAATTATCAACATCTAATATAAGATTATCATCTGGCATTTATCTGTCCCCTCCTTTCTCATCATACAGCCAGCATTTAGCCTGCTGATTTTCTCCAACATTAAATACCGGAGGATCTTCAGAAGTACATATATCCATTCGTTCCGGACATCGAGGAGCAAAATGACAGTGGTCGGGCAAATTGTAAATTTGCGGGACAGATCCCCGGATAGGACTCAGCTCTTTGTGACGACCAATTTTGGGAATAGACTTCAAAAGGCCCTGAGTATAGGGATGGAGAGGATTATAAAAAATATCCTGTACTGAACCTATTTCCACAACTTTCCCCGTATACATGACAATAACCCGATCGGTCATCTCACCGATAACATCCAGATCATGAGTGATAAATAGAATCGACATTCTGTATTCTTCCTGCAGCTCCATCATTAAATCGAGTATCTGAGCCTCAACGGTCACATCAAGAGCAGTTGTCGGTTCATCGGCAATCAGCAGACTCGGATTACTGGCCAGGGCCACAGCTATCATAGCCCGCTGATTCATACCCCCACTTAACTGATAAGGATAATCATCAATCCTCTGTTCAGCAGGGGAAATTCCGACCCGCTGTATCATTTCAACTGCCCGCTGTCGGGCATCTTTTTTACTGACATTATGGCGCAGCTGTATACCTTCCATGATCTGGGAACCGATTGTATAAACCGGACTCAACGAGCTCATCGGATCCTGAAAAATCATGGCCAGATAGGTTTTGCGAATCTCACGCATTTTCTTGCTGTGGGGGGGATAAGATGCTATATCAACCACTTCACCATTACTGTGAAATAATATCTCTCCGGATTCAATCCGACCCCGGGGCTGGGGTACCAGATTCATTATGGAAAGAGAAGTTACACTTTTCCCACAGCCTGATTCACCAACAACCCCCAGAGTCTCCCCCTTCTCAACTTCAAAATCCACACCATCAACAGCCTTGGCCAGACCTTCTTTATTGTCAAAATAAGTTCTTAAATTCTTAACCTCAAGCAGAGTATTTTTTCCATTCATAAATTTATCCCGTCCTTTGTCACCAAATTTAGTGGTAGGGGTCTGCTGCATCACGAAGACCATCTCCCACAAAATTAAATGCTAAAACAGCTACAATTACAAAAATCCCGGGAATAAAATACCAGGGATATTCAGCCACGGCCCGTACATTCTGGGCCTGCTGGAGAAGAACTCCCCAGCTTACAGCGGGTGGTCTTAAACCCAGACCCAAAAAGCTGAGAGCCGTCTCTCCAAGTATCATACCCGGTATAGCCAGGGTCAAATTAACCAGAATATAACTCATACAGTTAGGCAGCAGATGTCTTGTAATTATCCTTCTGCTGCTGGCTCCGGCGGCTCGAGCTGCCTTAACAAAATCCTGTTCTCTAATTGAAAGAATCTGTCCTCTAACCACCCGGGCCATAGTAACCCACCCTGTTAGGGAAAGGATAACCACAATTGCAAAATAAACCTGAATTACACTCCATTCATCGGGCAGGGCAGCACCAAGTCCCATCCACAGTGGTATTTTGGGAATAGCCAGCGTAAATTCAACCAGCCTCTGAATAATATTATCGGTAACTCCTCCCATATATCCTGATATGCCACCAAAGAACAGACCCAGGACCACACTTATAACGATACCTACCAGACCAATAGTAAGGGACAGCCGGGCTCCATGTATAGTACGGCTAAAAACATCTCTGCCCAGTCCATCTGTCCCAAAAAGAAAAATATGACCATCCTCTATTCCAAATAATTTCAAATCAGTTTCAAAAAGACCCCAAAATTCATAGGTGTCTTCACCGCGATAAAAGAACTCTACCGGCTTTTTAACATCTTCATCAATAGTATAAACCATTGCCAGAGTGCGTGGATCTCTTTCTCCGGTAACCCCATATACATAGGGACTGCGAAAACCATCTTCATCAGTAACCCTTATCATCTGAGGTGCAATATTCTGATATTGAGCAAATCTTTCATTGGGATTATAAGGAGTTAAAAATCCGGCAAAAATTGCGCTGAGATACATTACCAGTAAAACTACTATCCCGCCCAGAGCAAGCCTGTGGTTTTTAAATTCCAGCCACATAAGCTGCCAGTGAGAACGGGCCTGAAATTGTTCCTGTACTGTTATCTCTGTATCTTCTATATCCTCTGCAGCTTTCTTTTTCATTTTGTTTCCATCATTAATTTCTTCACTCATTTACTTGCCCCTCCTTTTAATCATATCGAATCCGGGGATCCACTATAGCCAGTAATATATCTGAAAGCAGGGTTCCCACCAGTACCAGAATAATACTTATCATAATAATTGATCCCGCCAGATACATGTCCTGAATCATCAGAGCATCATAAAGTTTGGGACCCAGAGTCGGAAGTCCAAGCACAATACCGGCGATCATACCTCCGGATATTAACTGAGGTAAAAGCCAGCCAATAGTACTGATCAGAGGATTAATAGCTATACGGGCGGCATATTTTATAATAACTTTTATTTCAGAGACACCTTTTGAACGGGCCATCTGAATATAGGGCTGCCGCAGCTGATCCAGCATCTCACCCCTCATAACCCTAATTAACCCGGCCATACCAGCCGTCCCGACCACAATTATCGGTACCCAGATTCGCTGTGCAACCTGCATTATTTTTTCCAGATTCCAGGGTTCTCCCATATACCGGGCCGGCATCAGTCCGGATAGATTAACTCCAAAATACCTTAAACCCATAAACATAATCACCAGGGCCAGCAGAAAATTGGGAATAGAAACTCCCAGAAAACCAAAAAAGGTGAACAAATAATCTCCAGCCGAATACTGTTTTACTGCTGAATAAATACCTATGGGTATGGCAAATATCCAGGTGAATAAAAGTGTTAATGAGGAAATCAAAACTGTATAGGGCAGTCTTTCGGCAATAACATCAATCACCGGTCGGTCCTCACTAAAAACCATACCCAGCCTTCCGTAGGGAAAACCTCTAACCCAGTTCCAGTACTGAACATATACCGGATCATCCAGTCCATAACGGGCTTTTATAGCTTCAGCTCTTTCCTGTTCTACCTGTCCTCCCATACGCTGCAGAGAAGCCAGGTAGGTGTCAATATAACTGCCCGGTGGCAGGGTGATTATTAAAAATGAAACAATGGTTATAAAAACAATCATGGGAATCATGATTAATGTCCTTCGTATTATATAGTTTACCACTCTTCATAACCCTCCTTCTTAGAAAAAATGATATAAGAACTATTGTTTGTATATTATAAACAACTTCCGGTTTCATAAAGAAAAATTCCGGGTGCAGACCTGATATTTTTCTTGCTTAATATAATAATAGAGCCTGCACCGGAATTTTTCAACTATCTTTTTTTATTCATGTATTTTCACGTTTACAGGACACTTCATTTTTTAAGCTTTAATCCACTGCTATTCAAGTACCGAAGCATCCCAGAAGGCCTGCTCCAGCCATGCATTCCTGGTTGCACCTACATTGGGGTTATCCCCTACTCTCCTGACATTTCTCAAACCGCGCTTGGACACACCAACATGTCCGGCCCGGCCCACAGTACCTATTGTGGGAAGCTGTTCCATTACTTTATCACCAATTTTTTCAAACAGCTCCTGACGTTCTTCAGGTGGCACATGGTCTACCATATGGCCCCAGGTATACCATTCAATAAAGTCTTCGGGAGGCTCAATAGCAATTTCTCCTCTATCACCAGTTATCTCATCAACCATCAGCTCTCCTTCAAAGGGGTCATAATCAATAAACCAGTTGCCATAAGAGAAATGAGTGGGTTCCACGGGGAGGAACTGATCAGAGGGAGGCAGGTCACCGGTTAAGAAATAAGTCCCGATATGAGTCTGCCCTTCCCACATTTCACCAAAATATAACCCTTCTTCTACAGAGGTCATATTAATTCTTACCCCAATATCCTGCCAGTAGCTTTCTGCCATTTCAGCAACTGAAACATGTACTGCCCGGCTGGAGTTGGCCAAAAGCTGTACCAGCAGATCATCACCATTGGGCTTCTGGCGCCAGCCATCACCATTCTGGTCCACTACTCCCATCTCATCAAGCAGCTCTTGGGCCCTTTCGGGATCATACTCAGCATAACTCTGGGCCCATTCTTCCTTAAAGTTATCTATCAGGCCCGGGTGATAGGTCATCTGTCTTTCTTCACCCTGTCCCATAAAGACCAGCTCTTTAATCTCAGTTCGGTCAATAGCCAGAGAAAGAGCCTGCCGGAATCTTACATCTCCCAGAATATCCCACATTTCCTCATCATCCAGCGGCTGCTGCTGAATTGAAAGGGTCACCCTGCTGCCCCACAGTGATTCACCAATCCAGGCATCATAATTACCTGTGTCTTCATTGGCTACAATTGTGGGGTAATCGGCAAAACTCAAGAAAGAACTAATATAGTCAATTTCACCGGAGAGTACATTCATTAAACGGGTCTCAGCATCGGGAGTATAAACTGTTCTCTGGGTATCAATATAGGGCAGCTGATTCCCTTCCGGATCAACTTTAAAATAATAGGGATTCCGTTCATATACTCTTCCCGTGGGAGTTACATCAACCGGCACCCAGGCTGCCAGAACAGGTCTTCCAATGGGTTTTGGATTATAAAATTCCCACGAATTTCTGTTGTTAAAGTACTGAATCCAGTTATCAAAACCCTCCTCCTGGGCCAGTTCATCGGCCTCATCATTATAATCAATATGAAATTCTTTCAGGTAATGAGACGGAGGAAAGAAATCCAGTCCCGAATACCAGGAACTGTTCATATTTTCATGAAAGGCAAAATACGGATAGGCAAAAC
>PWDW01000151.1 GCA_003553225.1 Halanaerobiaceae bacterium | reverse complement strand
TCTATAGATTCATATTTTGTTGATAAAGAAGATTTTAATGGAGATCAGGAATATAAGAGATATAACATAACTGATACTGGTATTTCACCCCGGGCTTACCCCGGACAGCTTGAACAGACCTTTACAGTTGATAGTGATGAACATGATGAATATGGTCATATAATTGAAGATGGTGATACCAGAAATAATATGGTTGAAAAAAGAGCCAGTAAGGAAGAAAAATTGAAATCCAATGATATAAAAGAACCTCTTTATACTGGTCAACCAGCAGAGGAAATTGATTATTTGCTTATCGGTTATGGTTCCACATATGGGCCTATAAAAGAAGCTGTATCTCTGCTGCAGGAAGATAAATTATCGGTCGGTTATCTTTCATTTACCGATATCTGGCCCCTACCAGTCAAAAAATTGTTAAAATTTAATAATGCCAAAATAGAGTTTGTCTGTATAGAAAATAATTACCGGGGTCAATTTGCTAATTTAATCTCTCAGGAGACAGGTATACAGATAGAACATAATATTTTAAAATATAATGGTCGACCCTTTAGTGGAATAGAAATATATAATAGGATTAAAAAAGAGGTGATTCAATAATGGAAAACCAAAACCTTTTTTCAATGACTGAAAATACAGCCTGGTGTCCGGGATGTGGTAATTTTCCCCTCAGGAACGCTCTTATTGATGCATTAAATGAACTGGAGCTAAAACCATGGGAGGTTGTAATGTTTACCGGAATTGGTCAGGCGGCAAAAATGCCTCATTATTTAAATATAAATGGTTTTAATGGGTTACATGGTCGTTCACTTCCTCCTGCCTTAGGGATGAAAATAGCAAATAAAGACCTGTCTGTAATTGTTGAATCTGGAGATGGTTGTACTTATGGTGAAGGAGGAAATCATATTCTGCATAATATTCGGAGAAATCCGGATATAGTTCATCTTGTACATGATAACCAGATTTATGGTTTAACTAAAGGTCAGGCCTCACCAACTACCGGTGATGATATTACAACAGAGGTGCAGCCATATGGTATAAATGCTGAACCATTTAATCCGGTTAAGTTTGCTCTGGGAATGGAAGCCAGTTTTGTGGCCCGGGGTTTTGTTGGTGAGATGGAACATCTGACTGAATTAATCAAGAAAGCTTTCAATCATAGAGGTTATGCTTTAATTGATATCCTTCAGCCCTGTGTTTCTTTTAATAAGATAAACACCTATCAATGGTATCAGGAGAAAGCATATAAACTCGAAGACATCTATGATGAAACTAATTTAGAAACTGCTCAAAGGAAAGCAGAAGAATGGGAAAATAAGATTCCGCTGGGCGTTATTTATCGAAAAGAAAAAGAAATTTTTATGGATAATTTTGATTTCCTGGGTGAAAAACCTTTAGTGGAGCAGAAAAGAGAACCTCAGGATATTAAAACCACTTTAAAGGAATTTAAATAAATAAAATAAAACAACAAACAGGAGGAATAATTATGAACATTTTTGAATTTGCTCAGAATCTGGAAAGAAATCATCAGGATTTTTATCTTGAACATGCCGCAAACACAGAGAATAAAAAATTAAAAATCGTGTTTGAGGATTTAGCAAAAGAAGAAAAAAAACATGAACAGATAATAAAAAATTTATCTGAGAACAAAAAAGGAGGAGAAGTTGAATCAGACATTCTTCCCCGGGCCAAAAAGGCTTTTGAAGAAATAGCAGTTGACCTAAAGGAAGATAATGAAATCCAGCAGCAGGTTGATGTTTATCGGGAAGCAATGGAAATGGAAACCAAAGCATATAATTTTTACAATGAAAAACAGGAAGAGACTGATATAAAAGATGTTAAAGAAACATTTGTCCGATTGGCCGAAGAGGAGAAAAAACATGAAGATATTCTCAGAAATCTTATGGAAATGGTAAACCGTCCCAATACATGGCTGGATGATGCAGAATGGTATCATCGTGAAGAATATTAAGACATATAAAAAATGTTTTTTTCAGGTTGATTATATTTACCAATAAAAACATCTTATTTTACATCAGGGCCCCTAATGGGGCTCTTTTATTGTTTATATTTATTGTTTATATTTTTTTCATTTTATGCTATAATATATGCAATCAATTTTAGATGATATATTATATTTTGTATATTGTCGAAAAAGCCGGTTGATTTCAGCATATTGCTGTTAATAACTTAAGGAGGAATTACTGTGGATGAATGTAAATTAGAAATAATGGATACTACTTTACGTGATGGAGAACAAACTCCGGGAGTTGCTTTTAAAGATATTGAAAAATTAAATATAGCAAAAATTTTGCTGGATGAAGTTAATGTAAATCGTATTGAAGTTGCTTCAGCTGGAGTTTCGGAAGGAGAATTTTCTGCAGTCAAAAAAATCATGGATTGGGCAAAAGAAAATGGTTATGAGCACCAGGTTGAAGTTCTGGGGCTTTTAGATAAGGGACGGTCTCTTGAATGGATAAAAGAAGCAGGCTGCCGGACCGTGAATTTGTTGTGCAAAGGATCACGGAAACATGCCCAGATACAATTAGGAAAAACACTTGAAGAACATGCTCAGGATATAAAGGATGAGATTTCCCGGGCCAGAAAGCTCGGAATAAAGGTAAATATTTATTTTGAGGACTGGTCAAATGGCATTCAGAATTCTCCTGAATACGTTTTTGAACTTATTGAAGAATTAAAATCTGAAGCAATAGAACGGTTTATGCTTCCGGATACACTGGGTATATTAAACCCTGATCAGACCGAAAATTACTGTCATCAGATGATGAAAGAATTTCCAGAACTTCATTTTGATTTTCATGCTCATAATGATTATGGTTTTGGAGTGGCTAATTCATATAGCGCGGCCCGGGCAGGAATTCAGGGCCTGCATACAACAGTAAATGGTCTGGGAGAAAGAACAGGTAATAATTCACTGTCCAATACCTGTGCTGTTCTAAAAGATCATCTTGAAATAAATACGGGTATTGATGAAAAGAAACTTATAAAATTAAGTAATCTTGTAGAAACATTTTCCGGTCAACGTGTACCTCCTAATGCCCCTATTATTGGAGATAATGTTTTTACCCAGGATTGTGGTATTCATGCTGATGGTGATAATAAAGGTAATCTTTATCAAAACAAATTAACTCCTGAACGTTTTGGTAGAGTACGGGAATATGCTTTAGGAAAAACATCGGGTAAGGCAAGTATTGAACAAAATTTGAAAAGGCTGGGGATTGAACTTGATGAAAAGCTGTTAAGAAAAGTTACCGAAAGGGTAATAGAACTGGGGGACAAAAAAGAAAATATCACAAGAGAAGATTTGCTTTATATAGTTTCGGATATTTCGGGTAGTGAATATCTGGAAAATAAAATAGAAATTATGAGTTATAATGTTAGTTATGCCTATGGGCTTAAACCTGTAGCTTCTTTAAAAATAAATATTGAAGAAGAAGAATATGAGTCTGTTTCAGCAGGTGATGGCCAGTATGATGCCTTTATGCAGGCTCTGAAAAAAATATATAAAAAACTGGGAAAAGACCTTCCCGCTCTAAATGACTATGTAGTCACAATTCCCCCCGGGGGGCAAACAAATGCTCTGGTTGAAACCAGTATTACCTGGGAATATGAAAATGAGGAATATCAAACCCGTGGTTTGGACTCGGATCAGACCGCTTCTGCAATAAAAGCGACGGTTAAAATGTTGAATTTAATAGAATCTGACTTTAAATTATAAGTAAAATAGGAACTTTAAATTTTTATCTTATTATTTATTTTTGCTTATGCCTGCTATTTTGAAATTAATTTATATGAATTTTTATGAGATTAATGAGGTTCATGAGGTT
>PWDW01000153.1 GCA_003553225.1 Halanaerobiaceae bacterium | reverse complement strand
TTATGATATAAGTGGTGAGATAACCGATCATACTGAGGATTATCTGCTGCTGTGGGGTCAGGTTGGATCGGCAGAAGATGAAATCCAGCAGGAGAATGAAGATCCTGAGGACCAGAAGCTCAACCTGCTGGTTCTGGACTATAATTCTGAGAATAAAGAGAACAGCCATTATTCCGGATCTGATTATTATTATGCCGGCCAGACCGAGGCCCAGGACCAGGCCGGTAAGGAAGTAATGGTCTGGGTCTTCCGGCCGGAAAGTGATGAGCTGGCTCTATGGGAGAGCCGCCTGGAAAACATGAAACAGGAAGCAGCCGAAATGGAGATAATTCTGGAGTGAGCTGCCCTGGTAGTGTATTTACCTTACCGGAGCAGTAGAGTGGTTCTATTCCGGAGATAAATTAAGGGCTGATAAGGAGAATAGAAGACCCTGAGCTCCGCCTGACGGCGGGGTTGTGGTCTGTACGCTGATTATTTTGATTAAAATCAGGCCTGGGTGTTACTCCCCGGCCCCGCATAAGGGTGATAAACATCACTCCGACCACCAACAGCAGGACGAAAAAAGCTGTTTTAAGACTGGTTTTTCCTTGAGAAAAAAGGTGGATAACAGGATTTCAAAAACAGGTGTCAGGGAGATCATCAGACCTGCTTTAAAAGAGGTGGTGTAGTTAATACCTGTTGTTTTAAAGGAGAGATAGGCTATAGGCTGAACCAGTACCAGTATGATAAGCAGTCCCGGTTTTTTCTGCCAGAGATTTATTTTTATTACTTTAAGGGTCAAGAGGAAAGTGAACACCAGGGCAGCCAGGGCAAAGCAAAAATCAAGCAGCTGAAAGAAAGTTATATGGTCCAGAGCATTTTTGATCTGCTTCCTAAGACCTCATTGGTCAGGAATGGGCCGACAGAAAACAGAAGAAAAGGATTTGTGCCTTTAAAAAGGTATAAGCAGAGAAATATAGAAGTAAGCATATATAACCAAAAATCATTAAAACATTAAGTTTAAACGTTAACATATTGAATCTAAAGTTAAAATATTTCCAAAATTGAGGAGGTGCAATAAGCTGGTTTAAAAGAGGAAAATTGCAGGTTCACTTAAGCCCACAATTATATGGAGGAGGTTAAATCCATGCGGCAATATGTAATACCTTCACTTGTTCTTGTACTGCTTTTAATCGGGACTGCTGGGATGGAGGCCCAAACAGAAGAGGCAGAGGTGGTGCCCGAAGACCAAATACTTGAGCTGGAAGGCATTGAATCTCCCCCGGAACTAAGAGAAGTTGTTTCTACTTTAAGTGGTTTTGATTACTCTGTGAAATATACTGATCATTCAGAAGATGAAGCTGCTGACATGTTTGTGGAATGTAATTTTCTTGGTGAGGAAGTAATTGAAGGAGAAACTGCCGATCAGGTGCAAATTAAGATGTTTGAAGCAGATGAGCTGACAGCTGATATAATATTATGGGTGGCAGAGGAAGATTTTCTGCAGTTTAAAATGAATGGGGAAATTATTCCCCCGGAAATGGCGGATATGATGGTCGAGCCCCTGCTGCAGTCAGTATTTCGGCCCTATTATTACCGAGAAAATCTTGATCTGGATGAACTAAAAGATGTGGCCGACAAACACCGGGAAGAAAAAGGAACTGTGGGTGAGCATGAAGTTGACATCATCATCCTCGAGTTTGAACAAAGTGAAGAAATGGCCATAGAATCTGGAGAAGTGAAAGTGGCTGAATTTGAGGAAATTCTGGTTTTAGCGGAAAGTCATTTTGTTTTTGGGTTAGAAGAAGCGGAATTTAAATATGAAGTGGAAAGATTGGAGTTTCGCCAAAACGAAGAGTAAAAAACTTTGCTGTAAGTTGCTTTTAATAGTTGCTTTTAGGCCTCCTTTTTTGTGTTCTGGCAAAAAAGGGGCTTTTTCTATGAGCAGTGCAATATCTTAATCCCCTCCTTGATTTATCTCCATCCAGCTGAAACTTTAATCTAAGTATTTTTAGATATTTTTTTCTCCCACAATATTAAAATCATTGGACTCCAGAAATATTTCTTGATAATTTTTCTTTTTAATTTTATTTTACTTTTTATTTTTTTGCAGGAGATTTTTTGTTTATATTGAAATAAATTAATAAATATAATAAGGAAATAATATAAATTTAATGGAATAATATGAGAAATAATTGATCTGGTGGCCAGTAATTCTACAGCTGCTTTTTTTTGCATTAATTAACATGATTCTGAAAAACTGGATTATATAATAATAAGTGGGGGATGTAATCTTGTGTTCAGATGTAAAAATTTATACTCTGGGTAATTTTGAGATATACAGGGGGGAAAATAATATAACCCGGGATGTTAATAAAAACAGCAAATACTGGCAGCTGCTGTATTATCTTTTAACCTACAGAAATAAAAAGATTGCCCGGGAAAAACTGATCCTGGAACTTGGTCTTAACAAAAACAGTGATCCTGAAAGTGCTCTTTCAGCTCTGGTTTATAGGCTGCGTCAGAAGCTGGCAGACGGAGACAGTGGCCCAAAAAGCTATTTTATAAAAACAGCAGGTAATGCTTATACTCTAAACAAAAGCTGGAATTACTGGCTTGATGTAGAGGTGTTTGAAAATTTATGTTCAACAATAAACCAGGGATGTAGTTCTAAAAATGCTCTCAGGTTTTTCAGCCGGATCCTGGAACTCTACAGGGGAGACTACCTGGAGGATGTCCAGTTAAAGGAATGGTTCTGGCATACCCGTGACTATTATCGTGATTTTTTGGTTAAAACACTGCTGCAGCTTGATAATATGCTTTCCGGGGTGAAAGATTACAACCGTCTTCGTGAGTTTTACAGCCGGGTTCAGCAGCTGATTTGTTTTGATGAACGGCTCATGATTGGAGCTGTTGAGACTTTACTTAAGAGCGGTCATCAGGGTTTAGCCCTGAATAAATACAGAGAAATAGTGGACTGGTTTGAAAAAAACAATCTGGCTTTGCCTGCCCGACTTAAAAATTTAAAAAAAACAATAATTAGAGGGGTTGATCGGGAGCCTGGCTGTTTTTTTGAGAAACTGCAGAAAAAGAGTGCTAAAAAAGAGGGTTTTATCAAAGATCGGGATTTATTTATAAGGCTGTGTAAGCTGGAAAAAAGGAGGACTAAAAGAGATCTTATCTGCCGTTTTTTACTTCAAATAAAGCTGGCCGGTTATAGGGATCCAAATAGTAAAGCCAGAAGAGAGATTGCTGATAAATTATCTGAGCATATTCTGAAGCAGATTCGCTCTGGAGATGTTTTCTGCCGCTGGAGTGATGATCACTTTTTTCTGCTGTTGTTTGATATAACAAAAAAAGAAGTAGATAAATTTATAAAAAGACTAGAAAATACATTTGCTGCCGGCTATAAGCTTTCCGAAGAACTCGACATAAATAGTGAAATTTTTCGGTTATAATATAAATTCATTTACCACATTATATTTTTTTACATTTTTTATCTCACCGTGATGGTGAGATTTTTTTTGCGTTATCAGAATATCATCAACATAATAATTTTATCATGTACTATTTATGTTTAAGCTGTATAATATAAATAAAAATATAATGTAAAATAAGCATATATAAGGAAAAAGTGTAAAAATATTATTATAAACCCGGGAGGTGGTTAAGTATAAATTGAAAAGCAGGTGATTGCTGTAGATTGGATTTAAGCAGAAATTATTAAATGAAAAAATGGGTCCATAAAAGTGATAATAAAATATCAGGGGGAATAAACTTATGTCAGCTAACAGCAGCAGATATATAAAAATTTTAGTTCCTGTAATTTGTTTAGTATTTATACTGACAGCCTGTGAATTATTTTATGATAGT
>PWDW01000175.1 GCA_003553225.1 Halanaerobiaceae bacterium | reverse complement strand
GGAAGACATGAGAATAGTTTTATCCCGCTGTTTTTCCCGGAGGATAAGATTGATAAACTTTTTCTGCATAATAGGATCCAGACCACTGGTTGGTTCATCCAGTATATAGATATCCGGGTCGTGCATAAAAGCAGCAACCAGTCCCACCTTGCGCTTCATTCCTCTGGACATTTTTTTGATCTTTGGGGAGGGATCAAGCTGAAAGAGCTCAATCAACTCCTTCATTCTATTTTTCTTTTTTTCTCTCATATCGCTCAAGAAATTTAAAAAGCGATGACCGCTCATATTATCAAAAAAAGCGATTTCGTCGGGAAGATAACCCACCATACTCTGGACTTCCGGAGCATGAACGCGGGTATCCAGACCATCTATAAGGCATTTGCCGCTATCAGCATTTGTAAAACCCATTAGCTGACGAATAGTGGTCGTCTTGCCAGCTCCGTTTGGCCCCAGATACCCAAAGCACTCTCCTTCCCTGACAGTGAAGGAAATGTCAAAAATACCACGACCGCTTTTGTAGGTCATGGTCAGATCTTTTATATCAATTGTGGACATAAAATATCCCCCCTTCTACAAATCCCGCATGGCCTCTGAAGTTTCAATATCAGACACCTGACGGGCGGGAATAACACAGGATGTATTAAATTCTTCAGGACATCTATTATGGATCGCACCGGGGTTTCCTTATCACTGGCACTTTTTAAACCATCGGTTCAGACCGACCGTCAGTTTAGTATCTAAACAATACCACGTCTTTACATTTAAATCAAGAAATTTTAGTAAGTTTATTAATAAGTCCAATATTTTTGCAAAAAAGATAAGACACCATTTTCAGCACAGATTATTCAAGCTGCTTTAAAGTCATTTAATTTTCTTATGCCCTAAATCCCTTTATCGTTTCCTTTTTCTTCATCGATTATATGAGTGTAGATCCGGGTGGAGCTTATGCTGGAATGTTCCAGGCTTTTTGAACAACCCTCAAGTTTTTGGTTATGCGGCAGATAAATCTATGGTTCACGAGAATTATAGAAATGGCCGCATTTTTAGATTTTCAGGGAATAAATAACTTGTATAAATTTTGAAGGAAATCAGGTATGGAATATTCAAGAATAATTAAAAGGAGTCATAAAAAAACTGTAATGATTTATCATGAATATTTACAATTATCATAAATAGAGGTCGAGGTGTGATATCATGGCCACATTACTGCCGCCGGAAGTTTGCGAAGAAAATCCCAGCCGGGCGGAGAAGAAAATATTCGAAACATTTCAGCAGCTTGAGCATGACTGTCTGGTATTTCATTCCCTGGGGCTGGCCGAACATACCGGCAAGGTGTTTGGTGAAATTGATTTTGTGGTCGTCACCTACCGAGGGATTCTCTGTCTGGAGGTCAAAGGCGGCCGGGTGGAGAGAAAGGATGGGCTCTGGCATTATATCGATGGCTCTGACAGCAGGCATACCGATCCGGAGGGCCCCTTCAAACAAATAATCGGGGCCATGCACTCACTGCGGGATTATGTGGGGGAGCAGGTGAACAGATCTCACTCTCTCTATACCTGTCAGTACGCCTGCGGAGTTATGTTTCCCGATATTGTCTTTGATCAGCAGGGTCCAGAGATCATAAGCGAAGTTATTTTCGACAGCCGTGATATGTATTCTCCGGAGAGGCTGAAAGAGTACGTGGGAGGATGTCTGGATTATTGGCGGCAGCGCATAAAGGATAAACACAATATAGAAACAGGATATCTCAATGACTATGACCTCAGGGCTGCCCGGCGGCTGCTGCGAGGAAATTTCGGTTTTGTTCCCTCACTGCAGGCTGAAATAGAAAATGTGGATAGAGAGCTGATTACTCTGACCGAGGAACAGTACAGGAATCTCTCTATGCTGAGCAGCAACGATAGGATGATCATAAAAGGCGGGGCGGGAACGGGCAAGACTCTGCTGGGCATCGAGCAGGCAAAAAGATTTTTTGTGCAGAAAAAACGGGTGCTGTTTCTGTTCTTCAACAAGCTTATAACCCGCAATGTAAGCCGCAAATTCGACGAAGAGGAAAGAGAATATATAGATGTCTACAATTTTCACCGCCTGATATATCAGATCGTCGATGACTGTGTCGGGGTAGAACATGAGCTGAATCATGAGTTTTTCAATGAGATTTTGCCGGAGAAGTTCCTGGACTGTATCCCTTTTACCGAAATGCAGAATCATTATGATGCCGTCATAATCGATGAGGGTCAGGATCTGATCAAACCCAATTTTCTTCTCTGCGTGGATGAATTTTTGCAGGGAGGTCTGAGTGAGGGGAACTGGGTGGTTTTTTATGATCCGGCTCAGAATATATACAACAAACAGTTTGATGAGGGCCTGGAGTTTTTGGAGGAGAACAACCCCACTTTCTTTGAGCTGGAGATAAACTGTCGTAATACGGAGGAGATAGGAAATTATAATACTTCACTCACAGAATTTTCCCGGGGTGAAGACTATCGTGTTTCCGGAGGATAAGTTGTCACCGAATCCTACAGTGGTAAAGAGCAGCTGCAGAAAAAGGTTTATAAAACTGTTAAAGAGCTTCTGCAAAAGGATATTATGCCGGGTGATATAGTGATTCTATCACCTCATTCCCTGGAAAACTCATTTTTGGAGGATGAAAATATCTTTGCAGGTCTGTGCGAATTTGTCGATATTACCGACGAGATGGAGCATTACACTTCGGATGATCGCCTGAAATTTTCTACCGTCCAGAGCTTCAAAGGTCTGGAGTCGCGCATTGTTATTCTGGCCGGTGTAGAGGGTATTGAGAGGGATTACGATAGATTGATTAATTATACAGCAATCTCCCGGGCCCGGATAAGGCTTTATTTTTTTTATAAAGAGAGCATCGCTGGAGAGGTTAAGAAAGCGCTGGCTCAAATTTGATAAAAAATTATATGAGGTGATTGCGATTTTTATAGCAGAAGATCACAATAAATATCTGGCGGAAGAGCAGGCCGGGGAAATATATGGCCTGAAAGTAAGAAGAGATTATAAGGGTGAGGGGAGTGCAGGCCGGTTTATTCAACGGAGCTAAAAATTTGAGCGGCACAAAAGTGTCCGTAATAAAACTGTAGAGGGCAGGATAAGCTCGTAAATTTCTGACCGGGAATTAATTAACGGCCGGACATTTAAATCATATTTATAGCAGCAATGCAGGAATGGATAACTCCTGCCCCCAATCACACCAATAATATAACTATAACAAAAAATCTATTTAATGAGGGATTCGCGGATGGATCTGACCTTCAATTTTCGGGCCAGCTTCCCGTGGAGAAAACTCAGTCCAGCCAGCAGAAATACCACCGTAATAATTTCAGACAAACTCATCACCTCCAATTTATTCTTATTCACCAATAATAAACCACATGCTGGAAATATTCAAACATGATTAGAAGTCAGTCTGTCTTCTCTCCGGGCCTCTCAGACCGGGAGTTTTTATAAACTCCTTCAACAGGAATAATGCTCTAAAATAAGTGATATTAAACTTAGACTCAATATGCTTAAAATAAAATAAGTGAGGTGAAGCAGCATGACAGAGAAAAAGTGTCCGGAATGCGGGGGAAAAGGTCTGGAAATAGTCTATGGTTTACCCACACCTGAAACTTTTGAGAAGGCAGAGCGGGGAGAGGTCGTGCTGGGGGGCTGCTGTGTTTCTTCATTTGACCCCAAATGGCAGTGTGCGGATTGTAAAAATACCTGGGGAGAGCCTGAAGAGGAATAATTCATTTAGAAAGGAAGCAAACCATGCAGAGATTTTACCACAAGCTTTCCGAAATATGTCAGAACCACCTGCTGGTGAAGAAGTATCTGCTCATGCCT
>PWDW01000157.1 GCA_003553225.1 Halanaerobiaceae bacterium | reverse complement strand
CCTCAATCATTGCTTTTTGACCGGGGAACACAGTTAGCTCTTTGGCGCAGAATTCCTCTGCCCCATAAACAATCCATCTTTCATCATATTCTTTTTTCCCTTTCTCTGATTTAGATTTAACCGGAATTCCCCGCATTAAGTGATCTTCAACCAGATTGGGGTTCACATTGGCCTCCCAGTCCAGGATATCAACTAAATAATCCAGATCATCTTTTTTGTCTTCCGGAACATCTTTAACCAAAAGTTCCCGGGGAATAGTCTGGCCCTGGACCACAGACTGAAACATAGAAAAAACATCACTGGCCGCCTGGGGCTCATAGGTTAATAAAGAACCCGGCGCATGAAGCAAGCCGGCCGGCACAAGCCAGCCTGTTCCCGGCTTTAGTTTATAAGCTCGGGACAAATTGAGGATTCCATTATCTCCTTTATCAAAATCAGCAAGGCATTTTTTCACATCTGCTTTTGTGGTTCCTGGATTTAAACCTAAAAAGGTATAGGGGAAATCTCCTCCTGTAAAATTAAGCTGAGGTGGGAAATAATATCCCTCCGGTTTACCGGCGGCCTCAACCTTTTTTGCATGTTCATCCTGCAGGTGTACATGATGGGGAAGCGGATTTTGATTATCAAAAAACTTACTGAACATTTTCCAGCCCCCGTATTCAGACATTACTTTCTTACCCAAAATTCTGTCTCCCATTAATTCAATTGCTTCTTTAAGCAAAATCTTTTTTACCGCGGTTTTTTCTTCTATATAAATATAACTTAGTCCTTCATCTTCAGGAGCATTTTCATTATCCGCTTTAGTTGTGGAAGCAAACCAGCGCTCATCAATCCCCCCTCTTTCTTTCCCCAGAGCATAAAGATCTTTTGGAGCAAGTTTTAACCTGCCACCCGGGACACAAAACACACGGGGGACCCAGTTCGGGGCAAGACGGAATATGCCATTATTTTCAGATAAATTCTTTTCCAGTAATTGTCTATTATTCATTTATTTAACCTCCAAAAGAAAGTATTATAATCCTTTTTATCATCACACTCTTGGGGCTTAAAGTTTGATAGAATAGAAATCTTTCATCCTGCAGAAATTCTTTGTCCCATAATCCTGGAAATGGCTAAATCATTCATAAACCGGGTTTAAGGTTTAACTACAGTAATAAACTTTTTACAGTGATTAATAAAAAAACTGCTGACTTTCTTTTTGTTTTTTTATTTTTATATCTAATATAATAATTTTTCACTCCGGAGACAAATCAACCTTCAGCTCAACAATATCCTCCGGTTTGAGTTTATCCCCCATATGCTCACTCAGATACTTCAAAAGATCTTCCTGGCGCGGCTGTCCAAAAACCATACGATAAGCACCAAGAGTCTTCTTCAAATAATGAAATTTCTGCTGATCTCTGCTGAGCGGTAAAGCAGGTACATGGCGGTTGATTTTAAACCCTGATTGATCATCATCCGTATTAAATATCCAGAAAGGAACCATATCATTATATTTCGGATTCCGCTCCCGGGAAGCTCTGGCAAAAATCTGGTCCCAGGGATCCCGGTTATCATTGAGGTCATAGATACGGGTAATTTCGTATTTATGAGCAACATTTTTCCTTATAGCATGCCCCTTGTAGCGGTGAATTCTTCCCTCTCTCTGTTCTAAATCAACTGGATTTGAAGGTAAATTCCAGTGATAAATTTTGTGACAGTAAATGTGGAAATCCAGGCCTTCCTGGCCTATTGAAGTACTGGCCAGAATAAAGGGTTTAAAAGGAGAATTGAAAGCCTCTCTTACCTGACCGGCACGGGTCCTTTTACCAGCTTCATTTGAACTGTCACCAAACTGCATAGCATAACGGCAGCGAATATTGCGGCTCTTTAACTTCAGTTCCGGATCAGTCTTAATTTCATCAAATTTAAGAGAAGCTGACCTTATTCTAAGAGAGTTTTCTATTTCACCACTTATTTGTTCAAGCGCATAAGAAAACTTTTTATTGGTCAAACCATTTGTTTCTCTTAAGATATGAACATATTCATCCAAAACAGCCTGTAGATTACCATTTATACAGTAATCAAGAACCCCCTCCCAGTATCTGCTATCCTCGGTAAAAGACAGACCCCTTATCATATAACTGGAATCCGGCAGATTAAACAAACTTCGAAAATTTATTGCCGTCCGGGCCGCTTCAGTTAACAGCATGGAAAAATTGGTCTCTTCCTTCTTTTTTTTGAGTCGTCCATAGGCCCGGAGTGCAGATAATGCTGGAGAAGCCAGAGTAATTTTAGCCAGTACCTCAATTAAGTCTGCCGGTGGGTTCCCCAGCTGCAAATCCTCTCCCATAAAACAGGAGTACAGCAGGTCAATATGCTTTTTAAAAACACCATCAAAACTATCCCGCTGATCAGAAATCATATCCGACCAGGACTCTCCCCCTCCGGTATCCTTAAACCAGCTTTCAAGTGCCTCAAAGTTATATTTTTTATCCAAAAGAACCAGAGCAGCCCAGTACCACCTTTCATCTCTGCCTGAACTTTGACCCATGTTTACGGTATTTTCCTCAATAACAGGCTTTATTAACTCACTTATTTTTCGACAAATCCGGGCAAAAACTTCTTCTTTACCGGGCGGATCTTCTTTATGAAGCTGACTCTCTATTTCTAAAGGATCAATCTTTTGACTTATTGTCAAAGCAGGGTAAAGCAGAGTGAAGTTTGACATGTTCTCTGGTTCCCCCTCTTTTTGGGCAAAGCGCAGAAGCTGTACTCTCTCATCCCACAGATCACGGTAATTCTTTTTAGCAATATTTTTATCCTCATATGAGTTAATCATCTTTCTTTCTGCTTTATAGCTGCAGAGAGTGGCAACCGCACGTGGAACCACCCGCCAGGAAGAAAAGATGAGTGCCTTGCTAAAATTCTGAAGCTCATTTTTGCTGTAAGGCCCTTCTCTAACTTTATAATAAGGGGCTGAGGGAGCTATCCACAAAAGCTGCCAGGCTCCATCATCAACATTTTTAGTGACAAGAGATTTCATTTTGGCATTTTCTGAAGCCACCCGGCGGTAATTGTAAATATCCTCCCATTCCAGCAGTGAACCTTCACTTTTTTCAATTGCCTTTTTGATATCAGCGGACAATACCTGATTATCAAGTTCTTCATTTAGTTTATCCTTTAATTTGTAGCCCTGTTCCATGAAATTCAATAGATAAGGGGCTGATTTCCAGTAACTAACCGCATTTTTTACATCCAGTAAATCTGCCACTCTATCCACCATCCTGAATGATTTCAGTTCCCGGTTGGTTAAGGCCGCTGATTCGCTTTCAGCTTCAACAAGCATAGCATTATGATCCCGGGAAACATCAATCCTTTCATTTCTGACCATGACCCGTCTTAATTTCTTTTCAATTTTATTCTGTATTTCTTTTAATTTTGCTGAGCCCTCTATATTAAGATTAAAAAGCTCTCTTCTGTACTTTTTAAGCTCCTGCTTGAATTCTTCAGTCGCCTGTTCATCATTAAACAAAAACTTAACTGTTCTTATTAAATCCTGATAATGATCATCCTCATGGTGTTCATGATACATGGTATACATTTTGTAGGGTGTAGCAGAGAGCAGCAATATTTTTGCTCTCTCATAATTAAATAAAGTATGGGCGATAGCCGTAATTTCATCATCACCATCCAGCAGGTACTTAAAACGCTGAAATTCATCGAGAATAACCAGATCCGGTTCCAGTTCACTGATACAGGTTTCGGCCAGAAGCTGTCTTAGGTCTCCTATAAATTTATTTCTTCTTATACGCTCCTCCCGGGGTATATTCTTGTTCTTTCGGTAATAGGAATAGGAGTCACTTAATTTTTGCAT
>PWDW01000067.1 GCA_003553225.1 Halanaerobiaceae bacterium | reverse complement strand
TTCAAAACTTTTTGCATAGTCATCTTTCCAGATAAGACTAATCCTCTCAATCTGCTTTTTTTCTTCCAGATCTACATAAATCCATTCTTCCTGTTTACCCTCACTTACCCAGTAACTATCAAAACTTCCATCAACAATATTCTGGGGATTATATAATAATTCATTTTTTACAGAAGAGGCCTCAACTGATCTCAAAAAAGCCAGATCACCTGAAACAGGATCAATCACATGTGCTGTAAATAACTGTTCAGAAATTTTACCAGCACTGTTTTCTGCAGTAACACTAATTTCTGCTGTACCCGACTCCCCGGAGGCATATTCTAAAGATAAAATATTTCCTTTTTTAATCTCCCCCCATATTAATTCAGGATTACTACTAGACACAGTGTATTTAAGCTCGGTTCCATCCAGTTGATCATAGAATTTATTATCTAAATTTATTCTATATGTTTCAGGATCACTGCTTTTATCCAGCCTGAAATCATTAATATCTCCCACTATATCAGGTCGGGCAGAAAACATTTCGGCAATATATTCAGGAATTTCGGAAGTCTGTTCAATTCCATAAGGATTTTCAACAACAAGCTCTTTACCCCACTCCTGCCAGTTACCATATTGTCTATCTACCGTAATTTTATGGAGGTCATCCTGTTCCCAGCCCCAGACCCAGGCCAGCCAGCCAATGTCATTTTCATGACTGTATTTGACAATAAATTCCCAGTTGATCGGGTTTTCATAGAATACCCCCACATGGGAAAACTCACCTATAATAAAGGGTATTTCCTGATCAATGGAAGCATCGATTGCTCTCTCATACCTTTGGTCAGCAACACCAGTATCCCAGGGATGCCAGGAAAAGATAAGATTATCTGCCGGATCATTTTCCACCAGAATGGTTCCTGTTGATAATAAAATATCTTCATTTCTGCCCCACTCGTTGGCATCAATCATTATCGGGGCTTTAAATCCTTGTTCTCTTAATCTTTTTATTGCATCACTGTAAACTTCGATAAATTCATCTTTAGTTTCAGAACCATCACCTGCTTCATTGGCTATATTCAGTATTAAATACTGCTGATGATCTTTTAATATTTCTATAATATCATCTCTGAGCCAGTAATCAATTAGCTCCGGTAAATTTTCCCAGTCTCCGGTCGCTCCCCAGAGGGCAATAACAGGAATCAACTGTTCTTCAATAGCATTTGTTATAGTTATATCAAGATCCTCAGGTGAAGGTTTGGGCTCATCCAGTTTCCAGAATATGCGCACACTATTTGCCCCACTTCTTCTAATCTGATGGTATGTTTCCTCACCATGAATATCCCAATAAACTATCATGGCATTTACGCCCCTCAATATAACTCTTTCTTCTGTGGGGGTATAAAGATAGCGACCATCTGTTCGTAATGTTTCCACCTCAGATGCAAAAGCAATTCCTGACAAAACAAGCATGAATACAATCAGTAATTTGAAGATTTCACCCATGATGAGACCTCCCAGTTAAAAATATTCATATACCAAAGCAGCATATTCATTCCTTCTTGAATTGAATTACTCTTTTAACAGTTGCATCGCTTCAAAAAATTCCTTGCGAGCCTTATCTACATCCAAACTTTGATAAACTAATACCTGTCTTTGTGTGTTTTCTGGTGGTGTGGTGATTTGTACCTCTGTCCCCCATTCTGGATAAAGCAGAAGTTCAATTAAGGCCAGATCCCATAATATTCTCTGAACACGACTACCATCCACATGATTATACCAGCAATGTAATAAGAATTCTAATACGGGAACACTTTTATCTAATCTTTCCTTCATCTCCTCTTGGGAAAACTGATAGCTAACTGCTATATTCATAGGTAGAATATGAGTATCCAATTCTTCTGTATCCAATACTACGTTTATGGCCTGAATATCCATAACACAGTTGAAATCATCTTTCTTCCAAACTTTATTTTCAAAATCGTAAGATGTCCCTAATACATATAAGGAAATCTTTGAAGCAATATCTGGTTCAATTAGAAGTGCAGAAGCCACATTGGTCAATGCTCCTATGGCTATAACTGTTAGACGTTCCCCCACTGGCATTCTTTGTGCTTCTTTAATAATGTGATAAGCTGCCGCTGAATGTTGAGCCACATCATCCCCAAAGTCATATAGACGATTGGCAGCACCTCGAGGATGGGGTATATGGGACATATTCAATAAAAATAGCAGAGCTTCATTTAGCCTCTGACTATCCTCCAGAGTATTAGGAGTAGCATAGTGACTGCTTTGCCACTGTACCGAAGACAAGCCCCTAATATCCCACTTTGGCACTATTAAAGCTCTAACAATAGCAAACAAATCATCTACTTCGTTGGCCGTATCAGCATCAATAATGACTGGTCGTTTTGTGTTCATGTGTATGTATCTCTCCTCCATTATATGTTTAGATTACAGTCCTTCCCCAATTTTTTTCTTGGATTTTGAACGAAGCAAGAGGTTACACTAATTTAGTAGGACGCCCGTTCAACGTATTAAAGAAATCTTCCTTCATAGCCTCATGATCGATACTCCGAATGATGCGCATATTGATGGGTGCGGAAGTAGTCTCCCACCGATAGTTCTGATCTCGGTCGAGGAGGATCGATGGTTCCACTTTCGTTAACCAATTTTTTCCTAAATAATTGCCTATGACCATTGCGACTGTGGCTACATCAAAAAGTGCTTTCGGTTTATCTGGGGTGATTTTTTTAAGATAGTCACCCAAAGGATTGTCGGGATATAAGTGGCTCTCAACAGTTTTATCCATTTTAAGACTGGCACCCGTCGGTTGTTCCAGCAAAACCAGGAATTCAATGCCACTCTTATATGTAACATAGACAGCCCAGGGGTCATTACCACCATTGAATGTTTCTTTGTGAGCGGATTTCGGACCTCCACCGAGCCAGCAAACACGAATTCGTCTACGGAATTCCATTTCCCATCCTTCCCGCCGGACCTGGAGAAGTGCACTAGCAATATTAGTGGCTGGGCCAACAGGAAGCACCCAGACCGGATTATCCGGTGACGCGCCCCGGGCAGCTGCTATAATAGCTCTGCTGGCCTCAGTGACGATTGTTTTGGTGTCATCCCAGCTGTTGACTTTCAACCCTTTTAGAGGTTCTGTAGCTCCGCGGAATACCTCTGGTACCTGTGCCTTAGGCAACCCACTCTTTTTTGCTAAATCCAGGATTTTTAGAATCTCATTATAATTAGTAGTTTCAGACCCAGCATTACTAAGTTCTGTTTCATTATTCTGCCAACGGGCATGATGAATACTATTAATACCCAAAACGTCCAGTTCACTAAACAAAGCGTAGGAAATGTAGTGCTGGTCGTCCACTTCATTCTTTGCGTCGGTGTCCAGCAACAACTGCGGCACCTTGATCGTATCCGGCGAATGAACCCTCACCAGGGCTGCACAGGAATTGTTTTTCTTGCTGTTACTAACCTTTAATATCACCTGATATATACCTGTTTTGCTAAAACTCTTATTAACTTGTTTGCCCGTTGCTGTACTGCCATCACCAAAGTCCCAATGGTAGGTGTCAATGGCTCCGTATGAATTGCTCCCGTCAAATGTGACCGAATCCCCTTTAAGCACTGCTCCAGACAATGGTGTGATTTGTGCTTTAACATTCGGATTATCCCTATCATTTTCCATAATTATTATACTCCTTCAATATTAAATTTAAAATATTCAAATAGACTATTCTTCTATATTATTCCATATAATTTTTGATAGTCTTAATTATTATTAAACCGGCTACAGCTCCCGGATCTTTATGTCCTTTTGAATCTTCACCATAATATCGAGCCCGTCCATGTTGAGATACCAT
>PWDW01000057.1 GCA_003553225.1 Halanaerobiaceae bacterium | reverse complement strand
TGAGAAAGAAGCTCCCTTATGGTTTCCTCGTCCTCCATCAGTTCTTTTCTCTTCTTTTTACCTTCCAGCCATCGAATCACGTTCTCCCTGGCCCCGTCTTCTTTCTTCTTCTCTTTTTTTATTAATTCCTCGAGCTCATGCTCGTGTTCATTGACTATACTTTTCATTTCTTCAAATTCTTTTTCAAGTACAGATTCGTGGTCCAGGGACATACTATCATTAAGTGGTTTCCTGGCCTATTAAATATTTACTTAGAGCATTTCCTCTATTCTGGGCTCAAGTGATTCGAGGTAGGTTTCTGCACTCGTGTAGTTTGCGGTTTTGAGTTTGTCCTTTGCCAGATCGAGCTCTGTCTTCAGGTCATACGTATCCACACCACGTTCTTCAAGTGTATCTATCTTCTCTTCAAGACCCTCTATCTTCTTCCTAAGTTCGGTGTACCTGTCTACCTCTTCGTCGTCCAGGGCAAACGGTGAATGCAGCGGTGGCCTGAAATCTATGAACCATGGCCTGCCCTGATTGTACTCCGGATTGTGGAACAGACCCGTACCTATCTCAAGTCCGGATACCTTCTCTGCATATCTCTTACCGTGCTTACTTTTAACTCTGCGGATGTCACCACTGTACTTTGTACGTAGCTGTATTTCGTTTGCTATGTTTGCTCTCAGCTCACCACGGAAGTCTGTTAGGACCTGTGATATGAGGAATACACCGATTCCCCACTTCCTGAACTCACGTGCTGCCTGTTCCAGCTTGACGTATCCACCTTTACCACCGTATTTAGGTAGCAGCCTGTGTACTTCGTCGTAGATAATCAGGGACTGTAGATCTGTTGTTTCTTCGAGGGGACCGTTGAATATCTTGTCTATTGTGTTTCTCACAAAGTCGTCCAGTTCTCCTCCTTCCATCTCTCCTATCATAAATACAGTAACCTCACCCTTCCTCTGGAGTGCCCTCCATACGTCTATGTCCTGATCCGGTTCAGTGACCTTGATTATCGTAGTCTTGAAGCCGGTCGGACTTTCTTCTGGGTCGAGGTCGTACTTCGTAAGCATGTTGTTCAGCTCATCCAGCTCGTTGGGCTTTATCATACCGGACCACTGTCCTGTTGGGTCGAAGATTAATACTGAAACTTCACCCTTCTTCAACAGCTGCTCGGCTACGACCTGCGCAGAAACGGACTTACCTGATCCGGTACCTCCTGCTGCAATTGAATGGACCTTCAGTTGATCCGTGTCTATATATGCCGGGGCGTCCGCCTCAGCTATGTTACCGACCCTTATGGTATCCGGTCCCTTCTGTGGCATCTGGTCCATGTTAAGCGGCGAAACGTATCTCTTTTCGGCCTCCTTCTTTGCTTTGTAGCCCTTGTACCACTTCATTCCTGCGAGCCCACCGGGCATCACTATCAGGAGTATTACATACGTCAATGGATGGAGGAAGGCCATCCTAAGGAGTACTAAGAATATGGGCAGAGATGTTACTTCAAAGCTTGCACTTGCGCTAGCTTCCTTCTCGAAGTTAGCATACTCCACGTACGCATAGATTACATATCTTCCCTCGTCGATGTCATCCGGAAGTCTTATAGAGTGCGTTTGTGTCAGACGGTCTTCTACGGCCAATGTCAGTGATTCCTCCTCTACTATGTTTCCGGGTTCATCCAGTGGATGTATTGCAAACTTTGCGACTATGTCCCTTATCTCCGGGGCATCTCCTTCGTTTATAAGGGTATATTCGAAGGTCACGTTTTCTCCAGGTTCAGTTGTAAGATGCAGCGGCTCTACCATAACGTCGAGCAGACGAAGCTCCTCTGGTCTTATCCGTACACTTGCGGGTATCCTGTACTCCATCCGGTCGCTCTCCACTACAACCTGTCCCGTGTATATTCCTTCGGCAGCATCTTCCATGGCGACTGCTTCTATCAGGACTGTTCGTGAGGATGTTGGGTCGAGGTCTATGGTATCCTCCTGCAGCATCATCACATTGAATATTGCTCCCTCGAGTGTTATATCCACAGTTTGTGTCTGCTCGAGCTGGTTCGTCAGTCCGATCGAGAAGGACTTTCTTTCCCCTGGTTCTATCTCAATATCTACGAGATCCGCCTGTACGTCGAGCGGCGTCCTCTCGGGTACATCGATCGGTTCAATCGGTTCCACAGGCTCTACCGGTTCCACAGGTTCCACAGGCTCGGGTGGTGGTGTAGGTTCGGGCGGTGGCGTGGGGTCGGGTTCTGTGGGGGGATCACAGTCTTCTGGTGATACATCATACGTCTCACCGAATTCGTCCTCACATATCCCATCTCCCTTTATGAACTGTGCAATCGCAAACGCAGCTTCCTCGCCTCCCTCTATCTGATCAGTCCAAAGCCTGTCTCCTGCCGATGTCAGGAATACCTCCTCCCCTCTTTCAAGCCTTTCGAATCCAGACAACCCGTCCTCACAGCCCTCGGTTACCGTCCAGTCCGAACACTTGTATATCGAGGCCGATCCCGTTGATATATCTGCATCGTCCGGTATCTTCATGAAAAGTTTCGTGTCGTTTGACGGGAGATCTGTCCTCAGGTGGATTGCATTGAAACTTCCAGGTACCCTCGAAGTGCCAATATCACCCACCTTAACAGGATCCTCCAGATCCTCGCTTATCAGAACCTCATCGTGTCTCAACCTTTCGTTGAAAAACCTGTATTCAAAGTCGTAATACCTGTTTCTTACAGTTTCATTGTACTCCCCTGTCTCGTTGTCCGAGCTGAAGTTGAGTATATGCTCCCCTGTTTCAACGTCCTTGAATATGAACTCCGTCTCTATTGGTGGCTGATCGTCGTCCAGGTCCTCCAGATCCCTGGCCCTGCCGGCAAACCATGATGTTGTATATATCTCGAAGGTCCTCCACGACTCCTCACAGTTGCCGGAGACGTCACATGCTTCTACAGAGATATTGTAGACGCCGACCTCATTTGTATCGGCAAAATCCTCCTCAAAGATGTATGTATTTATTTCTCTGCCAACGAAGTCCGGCGTGAAGTTGTGGGTCACGTTGGGGTCGGGTGTGTAGAACTGACCTTCTACGGTGTCTATATCCACAAGGCCGGAGTCTGTTACATTTATCTCTGCTGTCACAACAGACCCTGCTACAACCTCCGGGGGCAGGCCTATATCTATTTCAGGTGGCACGGTGTCGTTGTAAACGATCGCATCTTCCTCTACGTCAGTTCTTACATGGTAGTCTGTGATATTTTCTTCTGTTGTATGGTTTGCTGTGACATTCAAATCATATGCATGCCCCTCGGATGCATCGGCTGTGAACACAATGTTCCAGAGATTTTCATCACTATCGTATTCGACCGTTTCTGTATCCGTTTCTATTGTATGGGTATGGTTTTGTAGTAAAACATCAAACTCAACGTCCTCGTCCAGATATTCGAAACCGCCTCCTGACCCGAAGGTCACGTTTACCTCTGCATCTATACTATCATTTGGCTCTAGTCCAATTAGAGGTTCCTCCGTGGTCGGACTTACAGTGTCCACGTAGTATGGAACGGCGGTGAGCTCAAGAGTGGTATTTTCGGAGGTTTCGTTTTCTGCAACGAATTCTCCCGTAAAGGTCGAGTGATCTTCGGTGTGTGGTATGTGCGCAGTTACTGTAACCTCTCTGGAGCTTCTATGAGGAACGAGAATCCTGTCCTTTTCTATTTCCACATATTCTTCGATATCTCCGGTCACAGAAAGGTTCAAGGTTGCATTGACGGTTCCTGTATTCTGTAGGGTTATTGTTCCCATTTCCCTGGTCACACCTGAAAGTCCCGTTATACTTAGCTCTTCCGGTTCCTGATCCCATTCTACGTCGACGTCGACCTCAACCCAGAACGTCTCGTTGTTGATCGCTTTACCGT
>PWDW01000252.1 GCA_003553225.1 Halanaerobiaceae bacterium | reverse complement strand
TAAGGAAAATAGATAAATGGGAAGACGGTAAGTTGGAGAAACTGGAAGAGAAAACGGGAGTTACATTGGAAAGAATAACGGTGGACGATTTCGACTATACGGAACAGATAGAGAAAAAAAGAAGGGAAAAATACGAAAGCCAGCAAGATATCGAAATATCGAAAAACAAGGCGGAAGCTATGAAGGCCGAAAGTGAAGGAGAAAGGAAGAGGGATTACGATGAGATGAGAGCGGTGGATGATGTAGCAAAACTCCTTCGAAAGTATGGTGAGGTAGAAAATCCCTGGGAGTCCGCCTTGAAACTAAAAAAAGCCAATTTAGCTGAGATTAAAGAGATTAATGTCAATGGATTGGAGGGTGACTCTTTAGTCTCTCTCATCGCCAAAATCAAATTGGGATTACAGATGATGGATAAAGAAATCGACATTCAAGACAATGAAGCCGGTTTTAAAACCGGCAAAAACAAGAAGAAAGATAAAGACAGTTCGGAAGAAACAAGCAAAGGAAGAAAATATAAATTTAAAAAAAGTGATGGGGAGACAATTTAAGACTAACCGGTCGCAAGGCCGGTTTTTTTATTCTATGGGTTCTCTGTATTTATCTTCCCCGCTTTTCTTTTTTGGGATATCTTCCGTTTTGTTTTCCGGAGATGGCTTCTTATCGATTTCGGATATTATTTTTTCATTTATTACCAATATTATTTCTTCCGCTTTTCCTTTTTCAATTTTGAGTCTTTTCTGTAAAAAAGAAGTAAAGTTTTCTTTTTTAAGCTCTCCTTTTTTGTATTTAACCACCAATTCTGCCAAAACCACCTTCGGGTCCCTGTAAATGTACTCTCTGGGATTGGAAGAATCCACTTTATTGGAGAGGTTGAGATTGCTTACAATCTCTTTAACGAGTGAATGATTTTTTTCTTCCAAAGGCATAAAAATTTAAGTTATTTTTCTTTTTACATGAACGGGCTTTATTTTATCCAACTTGAGGCATCACTACTACTTGAATCTTCTTCCTGTCCCTCCGTCTGAGGAATGGCCATACCACTCCATTTTTCCGGATCTTCACTTACATGCTCGCTGAATGTGTCCAATGTGTCGTCGTCGGCTTCGTCGAGATGATCAATCAGAACTTGTTTTTGGTGACGTGAAGCGCCGTCCCCCCAACTCTTTACCACTGAACCGTCTTGCACTAAAGTTTCAGCTATCCTTTTTGCATGAGTGGACTCCATTTTATCCAGTTTAAGATCTCTGGTCTCACTGGGCTTCATCTTTTCTACTTCTTCAATCATATTGTCAATACCCTCTTCCACATTGTCAGCCAATTTCACATGGATGTTCGGTATTGCCTTTTTAATTTCCTTCTGTAATTTTTTATCAAGTTTGTTAAATCTTTGAACCAATTGATTCTCTACGCCACTGAAGTCGGAATCCATGTCTTTGAGTTTTTGAATCGCTTGATCTTTTCTGTAATCGGGAGTTTCGTCTCTTTTGAGAATTTCTTTAATCTCTTTTTCGGGCGCATCGCCGAACCAGATATCCTCACCTTCTTTTTGGACCTTTTTCAAAACGCTTTCCGGCCTGGCTCCCGTAGCGGTTGAAGCCCTTCGTCCCCACTTCATAAATTGAACTTTTGCCTTATTGGCGCCATACTCAAGGCCGGTTTGGTCTTGGAGCTGTTTTTCCATTCTTTCTATATTTTCCTGAGTCGTTCTTTCGGCGGCCGCTCCTTTCATTCTTCTCATAGCCGGTTTTGTTATCGGTTGTGCTTCTTCTCGGAATCTGTTGGCTGCAGTTTTTACGCCGTTTATTATCGCTTCTCCGCCCGCCGGCATCCATTTTTTAGCGACAAAAGCCGTTATTGCCAGATAGACGGCTAAAAACAAGTAATAGTACAATATGGACGGAATCTCAAGCCAACTGGGCGCAAAAGAGGCGACCGTGCCGGCTTGTTCCGGCTGTAAGGGAGCAACTATGACGGTTCCCAAAAGAATGAAAAAGAAAAGAATTACACCCAAAAAGGACCATTGAACCAACACGTTTATCCATTTATCAAAATACTTTTCGGTGGTAGGTAGTGCCCAAGCGACGAAAGCCAGAGGGGCAAAGATAGCCAGTATTTGAAGTATGAAGATTCGGGCTACGAAAAGCAGGCCGTATATGAAGAAAAACGACGCTACCGCAAGGCTCATGGTGGCGCCGACCAATGCTTGCACTATATTCGGCAAAAAAGCACCGGTAATAAAGATCGTAGCAAGCACATTGAATTGGGCATAGGGGGAAAAGAAGGGCATTATGTAACTATAAGCAAGAGAGATGAGATAGCCGGTAAGCTCACCGAAAACCAAATCCCAAGTTGTCCAAAGATACTGGGTCATCTCTTCGAATATTTCCGCCCTGTAAAAGGTGTTCATCAATATCTGTGAGATGTCAACTATAGCTCCGACTAAAAGAAGACTGAAGTTAACGAGCAGGGCCGCTATTATCAATTTGGGAAGTGTTTTTTTAGCCCCCCAATTTTCCTTATTCAAAATGGTCGCTATGCCTATCACTATAAGACCAAGCACTATGGCTATATTGGCCAGAGCGGAAGTAAATTGCCAGCCCAATTGCACCGCTTCGCTTTCTATTATGGTCAGGTTGGACGGATCGGAAGCGAACTCCAAAAAGGAAATCGAAAGACTGAGAGCCAAGCCGGATACTATTAAATAAACAAACAAAAAGACAAGAAAGCCCATTATTGGACTGACGAATTCGGAAAGACCGGCCAGCTTTGCTTTGAAAAGGGCAAAAATTTCACCGACTATGAATGCTTCGGAAATAAGCGGAACGGAAAGAAAGAAAAGCACTAAAAGAGTCAACATTTTTTTCTTGAAAGAAATGTTGGCTATTTTATTTTTAATCAGTATTATTTTTGTCATTTTACATGCTTTTTAATAACCTCCTCTTCCACGACCTGAGTCCCAATCTACTTTATCTTCCAATCTTATTGTTACCCCGGGCCTCATGTTAAACCTACATTCTACTCTTAATTGATCTCCCGCTTCTCCACTGTCTCTTTCGTTACATAAAGTAGAGTGTCTGCCTGTGGCTTTCATATGGATTTTATATGTAATATTCACGTTTTTATTAACTTCCTTCGCTCTTGCTGTACCGATAACGGTTACCGGCTGATAAGCGGGAACTTGGAGGGTTGTAGATACTCTTCCTCCTTCAAAGCCGAAAACTTCTCCGAGGTTTTGAGCTTCAAGTAAAGACTCTTCTACATCTCCACAGGCCAGGCTATGAGCATCATCACAATCGTATCTGTCGGTTGCGTTTATAAGCTGTAGTTGAAAAGTCAGCTCTTTCACTTCTATCGGTTCTTCCTCTCGAATGTGCTCTACACAGGTGACTTCGTCGTCAACCATTCCCCGGTAAGAATTCATATTAGCGGAAGACCGGGAAATCTTATCTACGCAAGCGGGTTGGACGGTTTCATAATCCCAACCGGGCCAATATCTGAACCAGTTAGTCTTTTCTCCTTTGTAAAAAGCATGATTGCAACCCCCGCCGGTTGTATCTCTTCTGTATCCCAGCTCATCTTCAGCCGGATTCCCGTCGTATATTTCTTCTGCCGTCGGACACTCTTGACCTAACTCCTGCTCAAAAAGACTGCCTCCGTCTTTAAGATGATTCATAGCGTGAATTAAGCTGGCGAAACCTTTTCTTCTCCATTCGGTTATCTGTATTGTATCTTGATCCAAAATTTCCACTTCCAGACAGCGGGGTCTTTGAAAATCACTTTGAGTTATTACGAATTCGCATATGTTTTCGTCTTCTTCGGTGATATGAATTGAGTTATAAAGACCCCTTTCGGACTGGGTGAGCCACCCGTCCCTTATCGCCTGGTTATTTT
>PWDW01000147.1 GCA_003553225.1 Halanaerobiaceae bacterium | reverse complement strand
ATCATCTAAGGTATCTAACTTGGCAGACTCGTCAGGTCCTCCCAGTATAGCTGGTGTCAAACATAGCTGCCGTAGCTTCATTATCTGTGAAATAGTGTTCTCAGCACTTACTACCTCCTCGATGGTAGCCCCACCTGCCAGCTCTTTTTCCATAAAGGCTATCATTTCTTTTTCCAGTTCCTCGTAAATCTTTTCCTGCTTGGTAGTCATGCCGATAGGATAGTCTGTATAGATACGGTCAGGTAGCTGTGGCATAGCTTCTTTCTTGGTGACCCGGAACATGTAGGTTGATAACATGGCTGAGAACTCTTGTTGGTCCCTTACTCCTGTTATTTCTACTCCTCCAAAGGGATTCATAGAGGTATTCAGGTAAGTGTTGACAAAGTTCCAGTAGCCACTGAACCTTTCTGGGTCACACATATGCAAAAGAGTCCACAAGTCCTGATAGCCGTTACGGATAGGCGTTCCTGTCAGCAACCACAAGTAGTTTGTTCTCTGAGATAGATTTATCACTGCCTGAGTGCGTTGTGCTTTACGGTTCTTAACCCGGTGTGCCTCATCGCATATCATTACGTCGTAGTCAAACTGAGCTAAAATTTTAGAATGTATCCTAACTTGGTCGTAGTTCAATACTATCACACAACTGTCTTGTTTAACCAGAGTTTTTTCTATCTCGTCCTCTCTTTTTCTCGTGTTTCCGTGTATAACTGTGGCACTGTCAGATGATACCTTGTCGGATTCTACTACGTAAATGTCATCCCTCTGCACCCACTCTCGGATGTGCTCTACCCAGCTCCACTTGAGAGAGTTAGGGCACACCACTAATATTTTAGCCAGCCCATAGACATCGGTAGCCACAGAGGAGATAGGAGTTTTCCCTGTCCCCATATCATGGGCTAAGATACCCCGCCTTACTTCCCCTAAAAACCGCACGGAAGCCTTCTGGAACCCCCACAGGGAGGGGTGACACTCAAAACCTTCGTCGTCGGTGGCTTCCAAGACCTGCATTTGTTTAAACTTTTTCTGTCGCATGTGAGCCAGTAAGTCTTCCTCTATGTCTGCGTCGGGGAAGTGGTCTACTATACTCTTTAACAGCACAGGGTCTATAGGCATAGTCCAGGCGTTAACAGATTTGGTGAAGCGTGCTACGCCTCTGGCCGCCTGCTGTGCTAAGTTCTTATACTCGTAAGAACAGTCAAACAGCATACGTTCTGGTTTGCCTGATTTAGTGGTTTTTAGATAAACCTTGGGCATTGTTTACCTCCTGTGGTCTACAGCTTACCTGTTTCTATAGCCGCCAAGATAAGGCGGTAAGCATCCTTGGCGTGATTACCCTTAATGGTATCTGGGACTTCTCCTTTGACGTTCTTGTTTATACTGGGGGGTATCTCAATAATCCTATCAGCGTTGAAGTGTTCCAGGCACACCAAGCATCTGGTATAAACTACAATCTGGTTGAACTTATCTACAGACAAATGTCCCGATTTAACTACACCTTCAATAATTCCTACAGACTCTCCCTGCTTTGCTACGTGGGAGGAGAACCCTTTTATATCTGAAGGCTCTATCTCTCCTTGATGTATAACCTGGATAAACTTAGCCTTGGGCTTTACTAAAGCCGCCACTGCTCCTGTGGTATCTCCTGGGTCAAACGCCACTACTCGCATATCTCTTCCTCCTTCTTAAGTATCTTTGCCATACTGGGTAAAGAAAGCACCCAATCACAGAAAACCTGCCACTCCATAAGTTTGTGGTTACAGCGTTGGTAATACATGTTTTTCAACTGCAGATAATTGGTCGTGATACGGGCTTTGAACATAAGCCCCATAGGACAGTTAGCTACTATACGCTGGAACAGCCTGTCTCTAAACTCTCGGTCAGGATGCTTGTTGTTTATGTTATACATATTTACCAGAGTCTCCAAATGCTTTACTATAGGGTAATCTACAAAAGAATTACATTGAGTGCTTATATTCATTTCAGTAATCTTGTGCATTTTAGATTCACTGGACACAATGTCAGCGAAGTGATACCTCTGGAACTGTAACCACCAGTACTGAGGTGCAGTTACGTCAGCACTTACCAGCACCCCTTTTAAGGCACAGTCGTGTCCTGAAGCAGGTTTAGCTCTGCCCAGGCGGGTCAGCCTCTCTGGTTTAAGGTCTCCTTTACCCATAGGGTAGCCAGAGGCTTGTATGGTTTCGTCCATATCATACACACGCACCTTATCAATATGCATGTCGTCCCTCCTCTCCCTTAGTGCTCTGAGCTCTCCCTTCTCAGTCTTTCTGTTTCTTCTCTCTGTTTACGAGCCTTTTCTTTATACTTTTTGTTCTTTATTGCTCGGCAACTCTCACACTGTGCGTAACCTTCTTCATAGCCTTCTCCATAGAAGGTAAAACCGCACTCAATACACCTCCCTTCATCTTTCCTCTTCTGTCTGGTGCTTCTGGTGTCCTTAATTTTATTGCTGTCATGTATTACTGAAATGCTACAGGAAACTGCCTTCTCTAAGTCGTTCGAGTGCTGGCTCCCCTTATGTAACAAGAAGGCTAACAGAAGGGTAAGACTGTTCATCAGCTATCACTTCCCTTCTCCTTCCCACTCAGCAACAAACTCCATATTCTCTATAATCTGATTTAATTTAGCGTTACGATATTTAAGCATTGCAACTTCCTTGTGTAGGCGGTCGTTCTCGTCCTGTAGCCGCTTGTTTTCTTCTTCTATTTGCTTTACGACTTTAACCCAGTGAAGAGCCATTTACTCCTCGCCTCCTTCTAAAGTTATAGCCCTCCGTTTTTGCCGCCCAAACCTCAACGCCTCTTCCCTGCACTCCACCGCCACATCAATATCCTTCTCCCCAATAGCCCCGCCCCGGTCCTGCACTTCTCTCCACCCGATGCCCTCTATCCAAACACGGGAGCCGAAGGGCAGTTCCCCGGCGGCAACAGTCACTCCCGGCTCCACCGGCTCACCAGAAGCAGTAACTGTAGGGTCACCTGCATAACACATACCCTCCTCTGCCTCTGGGTCTAAGGGAGCATAGGCAGTTACTTCTGCCTCGAAACCAAAGGTGCTTTCCAAAGCCTTCTCTAAACTGGATACTTTCTCCTCTGCCTTGTATAATTTCTCTGAATAGCGTTGTTTTTCCTCTCTTACCACATCTATTTCTTCTGATAGAATATGTATCTGATAGTCCTTCTTGTGGTTTTCTTTCTCTAAAGCATATACCTGCTCTCGTAGGTTGAGCATCTCTTGGGTTAAGAATATGACTAAAAGTATAAGAACGGCATACGATAAAAATAAGAGTCGGTGCATACTGACCCTCCTCTCCTGTGGGAAAATTGGCGGGGGCTGGTTCTCCTCTCCCTCATAAAGGGTCGCTCACCAGCAGGGACAGCGTTGCCTCGGCTAACTGCATCAGTTAAACCGCCCCGCCAAAGTTATTTACTCTTGTTTTTCTACACGATGAACTATACCGTTGCTGTCGGCAGTCACCGTATAGCGTTCTTTGATTCTAAGGGTTTGCTCTACCCAGTCTTCGATAATCTTGCTTTCTTGTTTGAGGTCTGATAACTCTTCCTGCATCGCTTGGAGTTGGTGTTGTAGCTGTGCTATCCTGACTGGTAGAGGAGTCCTCTTATCCTGACTTTTGCTTCTTGGTGACTGTTTTTTACCCATCACACCGTAGAGCTTTCCCAACACCGAAGTCGGGCTACGCCCAAGGACTTCAGCAACCTCTTCAGAGAAGCTCCGCATAGATTGCCCTTCTGGTTTTTGTTCCCAGGCTTCTTTAAGTGTAGCTATCTCCTCTTCGGACCAAGCATGCTGTGTTCGTTTGCTCACCCTGTTACCCCCTTTCTTTCAACTCTTTGAGCTCACTGGCACAATGTTTACACACTCCCAATCCTCTGTGGGTTTTGAAAGCTACCGCCCCACAGAAGACACACTCTATATCTACGGGAGTGATATAGATACTACTGCCTATTGCTTCTACCTCAACGGTATTACCCAGATTGGTTAGATTCAAGTTCACCTGGGAATACGGGGACACGCACTCCCAGCCGATATAACGCCAGGACATCTTGCTCAGCCCCCCAGTTGAGGATTTCCTCTGCCAGCTCATGTAAGTTCATTCGCCTGTCTTTAGCAATTTGCTTTAATTTCTGGTGCTTCTCCCTATTCATGGTAGTAGTTACGTTTATTTTATCCAAAATTTGCACCTCCTTTGTGGACTGTAACGACATTTTACTAAAATTTTAGTTCAATGTCAAGGGTTTTTTCGTTTGTTCTGCATTTCTCCGATGACCGATGCAGTTAAAAGACAGGCTAACGCCATAGCTCCATGACTGCCCTCGTTCTCATAGAGCAGGTCAAGGATTCTTTGCGATAATTCTTTGCCTTCTTTCCTGAGCTGGTCGTTTTCGTTAGCTTTCTTTGCCATGTCTATTGCTGTAGTCAGTCCTTCTGGCTCCAAGTTCAACCCTCCCTTCCTTATAATCTAAATGGACTGGGGATTTAACCCTCCCCAGCCAGGGTTTACTCTTCCTCCTCGTATTTGACTTTGATTTTATCGGTTAGCTCACGCCATTTCTTCTTGTGTTCTTCGGTGTGTGCTGAGTCGCCCAGAACCACGTGAGCTAACTCGTGGGCTAACGCCTCAATGACCTCTTGGACGTTTTTAACCTGCTTGAGGTTAATACCTATGTCAGCCCTGCCACCGTTGAACTCGACAGCAGAGCGTATCTCTGGTGACATCCGAGTGCTTCCGTATATGTCCACGTTCTTACCGCTTATCTTTTGAGCTATTCTTTTCAGCCGTCCCCACTTTATCTTGTTCTGCATTTGTTTTTCCCTCCTTTTCCGAGTCCACAGGAAGCTCCGGGAACTCCTCATATCCGAAGTATTCGGTCTCATCCTCGAAGCCTCGTGCATAACGGAAGTCCTCGTATTCGTCTACTACATAGTCAGAGGTATCTATAACAGCGTCCCATATCTCTCCTTCGGTGATACCTTCCTCCTCTCTTAACGCCAGAATAACTCGGTTAGCGAACTGTTCCCGAGTTTCCCCAGGCCGTCGAACGATAATACCGGAAAAGTCTTCGTCTTTTTCGGTTACTTCGGGCTTTGGCTTTTTTGCCTCGTCTTCTTCCTGGTGCTTATGGTAAGGATACCAGATACCGTTCCGCCAGTATCCGTTAGCCCCCAGGATTATCTCATTGCCTTTCTCATCTTTATAGGGGTCTGGTTTGTTGCTGCCTTTAAGTTCCGTGGCAGTACCTTTGCTACCTTTGCTACCTCTACTGGATTTACTGGATTTGTTGGTCTGATTGTTTTTAGTAGCGGCAGTGTTGTTTTTGGCAGTAGTTCCTTTTCCGTAGTAGTAGTAAGCTCCCTGTTGACCTCCCCACTGCCATCCAGTGGTTTGGAAGACCCTGCGAAAGTCTCCGTTACTGAACAGGACAGCCTTATCCTCAGACTGTTGGAAGGAGTTAGTCCCTGCTGGAGCATGGACATAAACCTCTCCTTCCTCGTTCAAGACCACGTATTTAGAACGGTCATCCTGCAACGGTATAGCCTCTTCTCCGAGGTAATACATCCCCAGAGCCATAGCACGGGTATCAGACCACTGCCCCTGTGGAATCCTTATTCCTCTGGTCAGACAAACTGTCATTAGAAAGTCCTTCCAACCGGAGGCTATACCGTTATGAACTAAGAGGGGAGTCTCCCCCTCGTATTCTAACGAGAGGGGAGCTCCTTCGTCTACAATGTAAGGGTGAGTTAGCTCTGGTCTCACTCCTCCACTGGTCTCTTTACGGAAGTGGGCTACATGGGGTAAGTTATTTACCCTGCGGTCGTAGAACTCCCACGCCGTCTCTTTCTGCATGAACCCTTTTGCCATGACGTTCTTCTTCTTTTTCCCGTCATGCCACATGAAACCTGCTCCGTCAGAGTTATTGACGAAGCAATTTTCAAACTCTTCTTTGGTCAGCTTTCTGGTTCTGCAAATTGCAATGATGCACATACCATCATCCTCCTTTTAATTTATTTAACTTACTGAGCTGACTCATTCTGTTCTCTTACCTGTTCATGTTCCCTGCTTGACAGGTAAGCTAAGTCACTACCCCAGCAGAAGAAACCTCGTCCTGCTAACGGGCCTGTCACGCAACGCACCACATAGGGGAAGACAGAAGAGCTGTGAGGGTGTCGTTCAGTTATTCTTACTACTGCTCCCCTTAGTGAGAAACTGGGCTGATTTCTGTTGAGCACCCTACGGTCTATGTCCCTTACCATCCTCATGTAGGTTCCTGCAGGAGGCCCTTGCGGAGCCCCTGCGTCTTCGCTCTGCCGTCCGAAATGTGGGTCCCAGGTTCTTTCCTCGTTGGGTGTCGTTGTAATACCGCCCCCACTTATCTCTGGCGGGTGTAATACCCTGCCGATACGCAGGGAAATAACTGTAAAGGTCTCCCCGTTACGATAGTTGTAGACAGTAACTCCCCGCCCAGAGTCAAGTAAATCTCTTATCTGAACTATGTCTCCCTGCACTACCTCGTGGTGGCGGGCCGTCGCAGGTCTTTCTACGACTCTCACAATGTCTCCTACCTGAAGATTTCTACACTCCTCATCGGATAGAGGAGAGGAGAATAGCTCAGGATTGATATGCCTGAACTGTCCAAAAAGGACGTGACCATGCACCCAACCTCTCCTGTGGGCATAGAGATAGTTGAGCTGTCGGTGAGTCTCAGGCACGCTCCCTGGCTCAGGGGGAAACTGTTCTGTTGTAACCTCTGGTTCCTCTACATCTCCTGCCTCTTCTAAGGCCTCTTCTAACTCTTCTAAGTCCTCCTCTGCCTCTTCCTCATCGTGCAACGGGGTAAGTATGCGGTCTCGCTCACGCCTGGACCACGATGTCCGTGCCCTTATTCGTTCTGAAGTTATTCGTTCTGAAGCCTGTCTCGCTCTCATTGATGGCATATCACCATCTGACTGTTCTGAAGACTGATAATCTACTTTGTATTTCTCAGCAGGGTTCTGGTCACGGGGTGGCGGGTCCAGTAAGTATTCTTTTACAGCCTTGACTACTTTGTTTTTGTATCTGTGATAGGTTTCCTGGTCCATCCTGAAGGCAAAAGGTAACCCAATGAGGTAGTTAATACCACCGTAACTGCCCTCTTCTCCTTCAAAGACAGTCACTTGATAGTGGGTTCCCTCGAAGTCAGGCGGGAACCCCATACCTACCTCCTTGATGGGGAAAGGCCAGGATACCCAGCCTCGGCTGGAAGCCAACCCGAAGAAAGTTGCTCTGGTTCTATTTAACTTATGCTTGTGCATGAGCTTGCCCAGAGTCTTGCTGAAGTTGTCCTGAATGTCGGGATGCCAGTCATCTCTGCAGTTGATATGGTCTGCTACATACAAATCTACCGGGTTAGGCGGTTTCACTGCAGGAGCCCAGTAAGCTACTACTTTATCTAATTGTTCGGGCTCTGCCTTCCGGTAGTCCTCCGTCATCTTACGGAAGTAAGCGAGCTCCTCTTCTTTCAGCCCTGCTATCCGACGGTAGTCATCGTCCGTCGGTGGGTTGTTATACTCCACATTCACCCTGTTGATGAAGTATTCTGTGATGTTTTTAGCCATCTTCAGGGTAATGTACGCCGTCTTGGGTGTAATGAACGCCGTTGCACTAGGAGTCCGGTACTCAAACCCGTGCGGTTTGATATTCACTTCGCCCAGTGAACCATAACTGGTCTCTGGGCGTTTGGAGCCGGTAAGGTATTGTAATTCCTCACCGAAGAAGCGGTCATACATCTTGAGGAGAGCTTCCGGCGGGTTCCAGGAACCTCCCAACCCCACATGGATGTGACCTCCCAGGGGGTAATCATCCCCCACCAGGGAGACACCCAGCCTGGTCCGAGAGTATTTACCATATTGTCTCTCGAACTGTTCAAACAACTCCTTCATACTCTGGACCACAGCCGAGGGCTTGTTACTGGGCTTAGGTCTGAACTCTACCTGTTGTCCAGAGCCGTCAGCTCCTATGGGGTTGTCTCCTCCAGAGATAACTTCTCTGGCTGAGACGACTTCCCTACGGTAACCTCCCCTTCCAAAGGGGTTCTCCTTACTGACCTTTACCAGCTCGAATTCCGGGTCAGCTCCTACTGACACGGTTACCCGCTTGCGTTTTTTCTTCTTCTGCTTCTCTGGTTTGCGTGTTTCAGCCTGCTCTATATCAGGATGGAATCTCCAGTAAGGAGTCTCCTGATACAGCTCCGGGTCTATTTGTTCCATCATCTTGTGGAAGTTCCTTGCTAACCACCGTCTGATATGGGTTGATTGTAGATAATCTCCCAACAGCAGGCATTTAGTCCTGGGAAAATAGTATCCCAGGACCGGATACACCGGCCCTTCACCAGGAACTCGTGGACGTGAGTTATTATTTACTTCCCACGGTCCCCATATCTCAATGATGGGGACCGGACGGCGGTGGGTCATCCGAGTATTCTCGGATTTCCCCACGATCCTGACCTTGGCACTCGGAGCGAATGGGTCGTTTTCTGGCAACGACTCGTCGTAGAACATATCCAGCATCTTCTGGACTACTCCCATGGCATGTGAAGGAACCTTGAACACTGTACTAGGATTAATTCCCCGATGGTTACTGGCATTACACACCCGAGTGCTGGGCTCAAAGCTGTTATAACCTGTAATACTTTCCACATCTTGTAGGACCAACCGGGTTACCCGGGCAGGAACGCTCACTCCCTCATCGTTCCGATTTCTGCTAAAAGATAATCTACCGGGGTGAAACAGGCAGGCTAAGTGCGGGTTTACGTCACTGTCACTCATCCTGCGATGAGCCAGAGTCAACGCTCTTGTACGCCCACCCCCTGCGGTCACTCTCTGGAAGAAATGATTCAGCCCCATACGATATAAGTCTTTAGCAACTACTTCGTTATTAGCTGCGGAGATAGCAGGCATCCTACCTGCCATCCCAGTAACGAGCTCTGGAAAAGTACTGGGTACTGGAAAAGTACTGGGTACGGGTGGGTCTATAGTGCTTTGGTCTGCCCAGTCATGCAGAAGACTGTTGCCCAAATGGTGGCTACGGTCCTGATAACACTGTTCTATGTTACCCGCCAGTCCGTTTACTTTAACTTTGTTCGACACTTTGATTCCTCCTTTCTTTTATTTAGCCCACAAGAGAGTCAATGTGGGCTAAGATTTGGTCTTCATACGCTTTGCACTCTTCCCACGTACCGTAACAGTTCTTTTCAGGTTGAGTTTTTTTGTCTGCTATAGCTTGAGCCGCTTCTTGTAACAAGAGCTTAGCTCCCGTGGCACTGAGCTGTGGTTTGATGCTCCCCCTTTTAACAATATTGCCACAGCTTGTACAACGGACTGGTTTGTTTACTGTATCTGAGCTGGTTATCCTTCTGGTCTTTGAGTGCTTTGAGTGCTGTGTAACAGTGTCATAACAATCTAAGCAGTAAGAGTGCCATCTCACAGAATCACTGCCCATAGGACAGTCAAACCTGACGAGGTAACCCACCACTACTGCCTCCTCCATCTTCTCACCTCCTTGCATTTAAGATAATGGACTGGGGATATTTATTACTCCCCTCCCCAGCCGGGGGAACTACTCATCTTACTTGATGAGCTTGTTGAACCGTTCTACTGCCATCTCAGGAACAGCAGTTTCTTCGCCACGCTCAGCCAGAGCATACTTGTGCTCCAGCTCAATCTTCTCATCAGGAGTCAGCTCCTTGATGGTGTAAGCTACCGCACCGGCAAGCGTAACCGTCTCGAAGTTACCCCGGATGTTCCGACGCAACCACTTGCGGATAGTAGCATCACGAGAGCCTTCACACTCGACAGCATACTCTACTTCCTTAGTGCCGTCCTGGTTCTCCTTCACCAGTCCAAAGTAGCTGTTACCGCTACCTGCCTCAACAATCTTCAACTCGCTCAACTTTGCCTTACTAACATAATCATCCTCCTCGATAATAGTTTTTTGGTCTTGCTTACCTCCTGAACTGCATCTTCTGTAGTTATGAATGATACCTATGCAGTAACCATCTCCTTGGAGGGATAATAAAAAAGCCACAGCCGGTATGACTGTGACTTCGGTATGACTGTGACTTGTTAGCCTTGGTGATGTTTACTGTTCTTCGGGCGGGCTCGATTTGATAATATATTCTGTGATAGTAGAAAGAAACATCTGCGGGTCTATACCGTGCTTGTCCCGACTTACGGCGACAGCGACGTTCAGTATAGAACCCACGAGAACTGCCAGCTCCTGTGGGCTGGGTTCTCCTATGAGCTGGACTGAGGCTTCTTCGTTCTCCCTGTGAGCCAGCAACACAAACTCTGACTCCAGGCTGGCGGTATAGTCATCATGCGATAGGATGATACTAACTGCCATTTTCGTCACTCCCCTCGTCATTGTCATCGTCTTCAACGAGAGTAAAGAAACCACACCGGGGGCATCCATACTCCTGTGGGCTTTCGTCCTCGGGCACTTTAAACGACCTCTTACATATAGGACAGTGAGCCATCACTCTTCACCTCCTTCTGATAAAAACTCCTCGGGACTACGCTCTTCTCCGCAGTCCCGACACTGATGAACACCCTGCTTAACCAGGTCTTTCCACTTGTTCTGGGTTACCCCCACTGTCTTTTCACAGTTAGGACACTTTAACCATACCCAGTCGAAGTCCTGGTCAATGTCGTCATCGTAGTCGTCGTTCTTACCCTGTCTCTTCATAGAACGACGCTTGCCCTCACTCCAAGGCTCACCTCGTCGAGCCTTTTCCCTTCTCTCGGTAAAAGTCTTGGTTGGTCTGGGCCCTTCCAAGCTTTCTATTTCTTCCTGCGTCATACTGTAACGCTCCATCAGAACTTCTGTGACAATCCAAGACATCGAGCAGTCTTGTTCTGCTGACTCTTTTTTCAGCTCCCGCTTTACGGCGGGTGGCAACAGCATAGTTACTTTGTCTGCCTTTCGTAGTTTGTTTGGGTTTGCTTTTGGGTTTCTTGACATTACTGCTCACCTCGCTCCTCTCTGAACTGTTCCAACTCTTCCTCTAAATCTAAGTTACTTGCAACCCAATCGGTTAGTAGTCTTGACATAGTAACTCCGTGCTTAATGGCATACACTTTTAGTTCTGTGTGCAGAAATTTAGGCATTAGAAAGTTTGCAAGCACTGTGCTTAATTCTATCTTCTCTTTCATATACATCTCTCCTTTATTAATCTCCTTGTTTATATAGTAACATAAACATTTCTTTTTGTAAAGATAAAATTATAACTTTATACTAAAATTAGTATGATACATACCCTATTAAATTTCGTAAATACATACCATACTAATTTTAGTATAAACTTTAATATTAATACTAAAATTCGTACGCTACTAAAATTAGTATAAGTTTTTGCACCTTAAAAATTGGCTTGAAAGCCCGTGTGGTGGGGCTTGAAGGGGTTTAGTGCAGGTACGAAAATTTTCCCCCTTAAGAGATTGGGGAGCGACTACCCCAAACGCTCGCTCCCTAAGGGTCGCTCGCTCGGGTAGTCACCTCCCCAAACGGTAGTTGGTTAAATTAATTGAAGTGATTATTCTTTAGGCACAACTCTTATCTTGTCCAAGTGTAACTCTGACACATTTTTAGGTAATTCTTCCAGATTTACGGCTTTGTTATGTGCTTCGTCCTTATCAATGGCTTCTACCACGCAGGTAGTTTCATAGCTGACATAGTATTTCTTCTTGGGCTGTAGTTTGTCGTACAGGTCATCCATAGTCAACGGATGCTCTATTCCATTGATGTATGGGTTCATACTACCAAGGAACTTCGTGCCGTCATCTAAGGTTACTTTAACAGGTAAAAGTAAGTAATATGTTGAATTGTCTCGTGTGTGTGCTTTCTTTACGTTACCGTTAATTTCTACTGATTTAATTTTGTTGGACAATGATTACACCTCCTTACTCCCTGAGGGTTTTAACACTCGACGCTTGGATAAACTTTTCTTTGTCGAACTTGGGGTTGTCGTATTGGAGGAACGCACATAGCTCCTCCACGAACCTTTCTTTGTGTATAGTTTCATCTTTCTTGGAGCTGTGATTGGCAATAATCTCTGCCAGCTCACGGTAATGCCTGCGGGTTAATGTCATGGGTTACACCTCCTTTACATATATACCTGGAGACTTAGCAGTGCAGCCATAGCGTCACCTCCTGATAGTCCTGCCTATAACAGACAGGACAGGGATAAAAAGTATAGCCAGGAATAGTAAGAAGTTCACAGTCTATACCTCCTCACCCACTAATATGAATTCTTCCCCTGGTTGTATGGTGGAAGGCACTACCTCTGCTGGCACTAATGCCTCCTGTATGTGGGTTGTTTCAAACCAAACGCTTGCCACTTCCTCGCCACGCTCTAAGAGAGTGACTCTTTTCACTGGTTACACCTCCTTATGCTCATGGGTATGCTTGATGCCCTGCTCACACAGAGAGCACTGCTCTCGTAGCAGTTGTTCCATGTCGTTGGCACATGCCAGGTAGACTTCTTCCTTGGCATAATGTCGGTGCAAGTCTTCATACTCGGCACTGTCCATGTGGTAGCCTTCGGCTCTCATCTGGTTGTATTCGTTGATACGTTTTCTGTGATACTCTGCTTTGTTCATGTAGTAACGCATCTGCTCCAGCACCTTCTGCTGAAGTGGAGTTCTTTTGATTTCTGAATCCATAATCTCACCCCCCCCTGTGGAGTAGTCTTCCCGGATACCCACTGCTCTTTGGCAGTGAGCATCAAGTAAGACTACTTGATAATGTCTCTCATTATACATCCTCCTTTAAGGTTTAAGTATAATTAATGCGTTATGCACGCCTGTGCATATCCCTGGCTTTTAACTTAGAGCCGCAACTAAGGCACTGCAAATCCAGCTCTTTACTCTGGCTATAAATAGGCTCCTTGTGGATAGTTTCCTGGGCACAATCTAAGCACAGCCTTTTCTTACCCAGGATAGTATGTAGGTAATAACCTACCAGATGATTAGCTTCAGTATAGATGTCAGTATTGATAATTTTCATTACTCAAGCCCCCCTTTAGTATGTAAGTGAGTAAATAGTGCGGTATACACCAAAGTATATACTCCTGTCAATGCTCAGGTGTTGACAGTTGTTGCAAGATTTAGGTTACATGTTCCCAACCAGACTTCTTAGTATTTGTCTGATTTGTCTGACGATTCTGCCAATACGGAGAATCGCTCCAAATCTTACATGTTCGGCAATAGCCCACACTTCCAGCTATTGCAGTAGCTATTACCTGCCCACACTTAGGGCATGTTACGTCCTCTAATGAGGGCATACTACTCCCTCCTTTACTGGAGTTATCAATCGGCTCATATACGAATTATACAATATGACTACAAAAATCTATATCAATCGCCCCTCTGTGGGAGCGTTTTATCCATCAATCGGCGCATATACGCAGTATATACACGCCCCTAAAAAATAAAGAGAGGGGGCGTTATGCCCCCTCTAATTACAGGGAAAGTTCTTGTACCTGGGATTCTTCAATGGGCGTGTAAACCATGACACGTATTTTTGCTACGTCGCCATTGAGTTTTACCTTACCAGTAGCCATAAAATGGGTTTTAGACTTACCGGTATTAGACACTTTCCCTTCCACATTAATGTTTTGGCGAGGCACAAGCAATTCTGCACCGTCGCCCAAAGGTATAGTTACCTTTTCCTCTTTTTTAGTCATTCAAATCATCTCCTTTTAAGGTTTGTTAGTGTGTTCACCCTCTATACGTTTCGCAAGCTAAAAATGTAAAGTAAAATCACAAGTTAATTTTTTCACAAGCAAATCGAATGTTTGTTCGACCACTATGTGGCTTTGTGTGGCTCTTTTATAAAAAAGAGGATATATAATCCGTATAACATAAAAAAAGAGCACTCAGTCGAACTGAGTGCCCTTAGAATTGATTTTAACTTGCTTGCTTATGCTTTATTTGCCTTGACTTGTTAGCTCGTATTTTAGCCCTTGTAATTCGTTATACACGGTTTGACGTGACACGTTTAACCGTTTAGCTATTTCCTGCTTTTTTGCTCCTGCTAATAATAGTTTAGCTATTCTTTTTTGTTTTCCAGTCAATCGGGAAAATAGCTCGTTGTCCTGCTCCTGCTCAATATATACCGTTTCGGGTGACGGTATATTCCCTGCCCGATAAGTTACGTTGACGGTTTTTTTATCCTTCTCGTATTCCTCTGTTAATACTGATACAGTCAAATCTTCACGCTTCGACCACTTGCGTAAATAGTCTATATACCTTTGTCGTGTTTTACGTGATATAAGTCCGTCTATCGGTATTTCCTGCTTTATGCTTGTCTCCATAATGCTTTTCTGGTTTCTCCATACCTGGTATATTGCTTCTTGAAAACAATCCTCAAATAAGTGTACGTCGAATGTCATTCCCTTTCCTTCGATATACTTCTTCGTGCTCCCATACGCTTTTTTACGTGCTTCGACGTAATCTAATGCATCTGCTCCTAATGGGGTGTATTTGTTTGGTGTGCCGTAAACTGGTTTGCCGCCGTCTTGTTCCCAAAATGGTGTGCCGTGTTCTTGTTCTGCTTCTATTAAACACTGCTCGCAATACGTCACCATACCCACAAATCTCTGACCGTGCTTGCACTTGTAAATCTTGGCTTTCCGTCTTACTTCTTTTTTCATTGTTATCCCTTCCTTTCTTATTTTATTTTCTACTATCTACTTCTAATTTTCTTGTCATTTTCCTGCTAAGTTATGCATATATTTTTCCGTGGCTCAGCCCACGAGTAAAAATCCAGAATATTCTGAACAATCGATTGCCCGTCAGAAACCGAACACTGTATCGAATTGTCAGACAATTTACTCGTAGAAACCAGGGAACACCTGTTCGATTAGTGAAAGTGATAACATTCACAAGGGATACCCCTACCCCAAGCCCCAGACCACCGCCCACCCCCGTATAAAAAGCCCTCCCTATATTTTTTATAGGAGATACGCTCTTCCAGAATTTTCCAGTAGCGGGCAAGAAAAAGGAGCAGGAATCGTGTCCTGCCCCTACCTCGAAAGAAAGGAGGCAAACAAAGTGCCATCACCGAAAGGGAGTGACTAACCACATTATACCATACACTTACCTACAAACTCAATAAACGTCCTGGGGATTTTTGAGAAATTTCTGCAGTCTTGGAGGAATTTTCTCGTCTGGTGCAAAAAATAAATGCAGTTCTGCATGGCGTAGAACTTCCTTAATGTCTACCCAGTTGGAGACCTCATCGAAGTCCACTTCATAAATGACATACCGTGGTTTCATCTCCACATTGATATACTCTCCACCCTCTACCTTCTCCTTCTGGCTTAGAGGCTCATCACTCATCAGGCTTCTCTCCTTTTCTCAAAAATAGCGTTGTTCCACAGACCTCACACAAGTGGCGGTAAGATTCTTCCCCTTCTGCTGGATAGACAGTATCACAACTGGGACAAAAATACTCAGGCATTTTAACCCTCCTCCAGGTCTTCGAGGTTTGATGCAGTATTTAATGCAGTTTGATGCACATTTAAAGCACCCTTTAGTGCATAGACGGCTGAACGGGTACACTCAGCACAGATGAATTTCTCCTGGACCCCCACTAACCCCCCTGTGGAGCCGCAGAACAGGCAGGCATCCTGCCGTTTGCACAGCATTACTGCCGGGGAACCCTCCGTGTTTTGCCCTACCCAGAGCTCTACCATGTCTCCTGGCTCGATTCCAGTGGCTTTAAGCACTTCCTTGGGGATTATAAGCCGTCTTTGCCTATCGAGAACTCTTATCAGACCCATGTAACTCGACCTCCAGACATGCCGCTAACAGTAGTAGATAGTTTCTGGCATCGGCTATGCGTTGTTTTAGCCCTTCATAACCGTCCTCTGTGGACCACACCCAGGAATCTTCGCCTAAATCGCCTGCTTGAACTGCTAAGGCAATGCTTTGCACATGCTTCAGCAGGTATGACATGGCTATTTGTGACATATTTCTGCCTTCAAACTGGGCTATTTGCCGGAAATTCTTCAGCCTATCGTGGTCATTAGTGTAGTCTTGGGCTTTTAAGTTCATAATTTCTTGTTCGTGGTTTAAAAACTCGTCCATTAAAACCTTAAATTCACCTGGGTTCACTTAAAAATCACTCCTTTTCCAACAGTATTCTTAGATAGGTTCGATAAAATGGGCTTTCACTACCATCGTCGTAGCAAAGGGGAGCTACTTCGGGCCATATCCTTACCCAAAATCTCCTGCCATTGAGTAAAGCCTTTAGTGCTGTCACCCACACAGAGGACTCTACAGCCCAACCAAGTTCTATATAACGCTCTGACATTTCTGAGTTTCTGAAGGTTTCGTCTATTTGTTCTCTGGTCATGTCTCCGAGGATCTGGTTTTTGAACTCTTCTTTAAATTCTTTTCTTACCTTTTCTTGGCTTTCCAATGTTACACCTCCTCTCCATTTCTTTGCACGTGCTTCATAAGGTAAGTTAAGGCTATTTCAGAGGGACGCTGACCTAAAAACTCGGATACTTGCTTAAAATTCTTCAACCT
>PWDW01000102.1 GCA_003553225.1 Halanaerobiaceae bacterium | reverse complement strand
GTCTATTAGTGCTTTCAATAGTGCGGGATAGACTAAAAGCAAAGTCAGTTTGGAAGGTAGTCATATGAACTACCAGGAATCCTCGTTGATGAACGAAGTGAATCGGCGGGGAGGAGGTCAAAAATAAAGAAGTTATTATAAAAATACACTGTGTTTAACACAAAAAAGAAAGGAGAGGTCAAAATGAACAATAAAATTAATGAACAATTAATTAAAGAAGAGGCCCTGAATCTTCTGGACGCCAAAGCAAGTAAAAATAATATTATAATAAACGAAATCCAGTATAAAAAAATAAATAAATCACTGGATATATTTCTGGATCAAAACAGCTATTTACCCCCTGCAAAAAAAGCTCGACTGACCGGTGAATATGTATTCTCCTTATTGCATGATATACATAAAAACGATAAGAAATTATCGAAGGTAAATTAAAGTATCTTGTAGAAATAATTATAATATGGTAAAATACATACACGATAATTTCTGTCTGTTTTAAAAAAACAAATGGAGTGTCCTATATTGACCAATAATAATAAAAAAGAAAATGCTGACAATAAAAAAATACCTTTTATAATTACAATATCTTATATGGCCTCCTTTTTGTTTATCCGAATTGCAGTTATTATTGCCGGTTCAGTTCAAAGTCCTGCCTCTCAGGCTGCTAAGGCCGGGGAACTCAGCTTTTACATAGGTACCAATATTATCCTTTTTGGGTATCATATACACCATCTGGTCCCCGGGATTATACTTATTTCCCTGGCGGGCTGGTTTGCTATTGTAGGTTCCGATTTGTTTTCCCGCCGTGATCTGGCACTTATGTATGGTATAGGTATGGGGCTTTTTATGGATGAAGTCGGGATGCTGCTCTCATGGGGAGATTACTGGTCAACTACCACCTATATACTCAGCCTGCTTCTGGCAGGAGTTTTTCTAAATTTGATTTTCTTTCCTGCTTTCTGGAATGAAGTAAAAAAACAGCTGGTACATATAAATCCACGTAAATTTACCAGCAGTCAGGGAACTTTATCCCATATAATAAAGGGGGTGGATTTTATGGCCGAAAAAACACAGGAGACCAGAAGAATCAGCCTGGTTTTCTCCGGTATCGTGTATGTTGGGGGCGGGCTGCTGATAATTGCATACCCCAGTCTGGTCTACTACTGGGTGGCTGGAGGTTTCCTGCTTCAGGGTATCTCCGCTCTGGTCAGAGCCTGGAAAGAATAACCAACAAACCAGCTATTACACTTGGGAAAGTTTATCTTTAAATTTTTTAAATTCTGTTACTGATTTTTTTTGTTTTTCTTTTCTTATAGTATAATATTTATCAAGATTATCCAGCAATTTACCAACTATATTTTCATCTATTTTATTTTGTTTAACATTTTTTTCTAAAATAGTGATTACCTTTTTTGACCCAAACTCTTCTCTATATGGTCTTTTTTCACTAAGAGCGGTGAAAATATCAGCCACAGCCAGGATTCTGGATCCTATATCCAGCCTGGTTTTGTTTAATTTAAAGGGATATCCTTTCCCATCAAGGGTTTCATGATGATATGCGGCCCAATCTCTTAATCTGGGAATTTCTTTTATATTCTCCAGAACATAATAAGAATAATATGTATGACTTTTCATTTTTGACCATTCTTTCTGAGATAATTCACCGGATTTATTTATTATACTTAAGGGTAAGACCATTTTTCCAATATCATGAAAATAACCGGCTATTTTCATGACTGTAATATCCTGATCTGAAAAGCTTAGTTCCTTCGCCAGATTAGAGGCTACAGCTGAAATCACTTTTGAATGTGAGGAGGTGAATTGGCTTCTGAAATCAACAATCCTGCTGACAATTTCCCCAATATTAAAAATTAACGATAAATCTAATTTAACATCAAGTTCTTCTGAGATATAATCCCTAAGTATTTTTTCTCTAATATTTATATTAACTGCATCCAGCCAGAATGATTCCTGTTCAGAAACTGTTTTTAAGGCACCTAAAATCTCACTATTGATCTTATCTGTACTATAATCCACTACCAAATCTGTCAATTTTGATGGCATACTATTACTTTCCATTCTATCAATAAAAAAAGCGGCAATATCAGCTAAATTTACTATATTACTGAGATAATTAACCCTGTCATTCGCTAAATTTTTCCAATCGGTGTGATGGTTTTTTATAATTTCAGCATATTCAGCAAAAAAAGGATAATCTGCCAGCAAATAAGAACCCACTTTGGCATGTTTTATATCATTACGATCTCTTAAAATCATATCAATGTTTTTATCAAAGTATAAAATCCCTATATCATGTATTAAAGCACTAAATACTGTTTTTCTAAGGTCAGATGTATTTAACTTTAATTCATTGCCCAACCGAGATGCTATATATGCGACTAATTTATGATGACCAACCACTTCATTACTCATTAAATCAATTGAATCTGAAATAGTACTAATCATATTATAAAATGATATTTGTAGTTCTCCTGTCTTATTCATTGTTTTGAACTCTCCTGTTTATTTAATATTGAATTACAAACTGGCTTATTACTATCATATTAATCTGTGAAAATTAGCTGCTCACTATTCTTTTTTATAATGCCTTAAAAAAGAGGATGATGAAAATTTGATTAAACATTATAAAAAACTTTAAGACAGTAAAATCAATATGTAGGCTTTTTTATTGGCCATTATCAATCTTACAACAAACAATTCTTATATGCAATCTGTAAACAAAATGCTTCAAACTCAAATTAATTATAATTTATAAAAAGAAAATATCAAGAAAATATCCTGATATTATTAAGTATAAATTATAATTAGAATAGATAAAATACACAAAATATACTATTCTTTTGCTTGTTAATCTTTTATACCGGGAGGAATAAAAAATGGAAAAAAAAGAGATCAAAAAAGGTATCCTGGTAAACATGATCGAATGCCAGGAAGGAGCCATAGTCAGCAAAACATTAATTGAAGAAAATGGAGGTACAGTTACTCTCTTTGCTCTGGGCAAGGGAGAAAGTATAAGTGAGCACTCGGCCTCACATCAGGCTCTGGCTCAGGTGCTGGAAGGAAAAATCGAGTTTACAATAAGTGGCAAAAAAGAAACAGTAAAAGCTGGAGAAATCATAATTATGCCGGCTGAAGAACCCCACGGGCTTCGGGCAGAAGCAAGCTCAAAAATGATCTTAACTATGATTGAATAAAATTCTGATGTGAATTTAAGTTTTTAATAAATATATTTTCTGGCTGAACTTATATTTATTAGTTATTTATTTGTGGATAATCTTATACACACTGTTTATAAATCATGTTTTTTTGTCGATATTAAAAGCTTCGGTTTGTTATATTCTTATATATTAATAAACACCCGGGCAGCAGCTAGCCCGGGCTAAAATCTAAAATAAAAATTATTATATTAAACATAAAAATGGCACGGGCAGGAGGACTTGAACCCCCAGCACCAGGATTTGGAGTCCTGTGCTCTGCCAATTGAGCTATGCCCGTGGGTGATCATAAAATAACTTTTCTATATTATAACTCAGACAATAATCACTGTCAAGGAAATCTCCACTAAAAAACACAAAAATTGGTGGAGGTGGTGGGAGTCGAACCCACGTACTGCAAGGCTCACCCGTTAGTTTCTACGAACGTAGTCTGCTTTTTGGTTTAACAGCACAGTCTCCAGCAGACAGGATCCTATGCTGTGAGCCCGTTAATGTTCCACCTGCCTACGGGCATCAGCAGGAGGTTAGCCTGTTTTATATGACACTTAACTGATCCCACAGAGCCGGGAACCAGCCAAGCGGCAGCTGCTTACGCAGCTACTGGTGTTGCATTATCGTTTGCAGATAATATTTAGACTCAGTGTTTTACGGGTGAAAGAGAATCCCCGGTCCGCTTCTAAAGGGCTCACCTTACAGGCGAAGCCAAAACCCCCCCAAAAATAGCTAATTCTTATCTGTTTTCCAATCCATATTATAACGCACAAAAGTCCAAAAGTCAAATCAGGTGGAAAGCTTTATCTGCGGCCCTTAAGCCGGTCCTTAAAAGCCCTCTCTATTTCACGCTGAGCAGTCTTTTCTTTAATGTCTCTCCTCTTATCATGTATATTCTTTCCTTTGGCCAGAGCCAGTTCAACCTTGGCCAGGTTATCCTTAAGGTAAATAGAGATAGGAATCAATGTATAACCTTTTCTCTGAGTATAGCCTATCAGACTATTTATCTGATTTTGGCGGAGGAGGAGTTTTCGCTTACGGTCCGGATCATGGTTATATCGATTTCCCCTTTTGTAGGGACTGATATGCATATTATGCAGATAAACTTCACCATCTTCGATGCGGGCAAAACTATCCTTTAAATTAACATCATGTTCTCGAACAGATTTTATTTCCGTCCCCTGAAGAATTATTCCGGCCTCATAGGTGTCCTCTATCTCATAATCTCTGTGAGCCTGGCGGTTACGAGCACAAATCTCAATATCTTTTTTTTGAGCCATATTTACAATCCCCCTTTCCGCTTTTCACTCTGTCTTCCGTAAATTACCTCAACCTATTTTTATTAAATAATCTGTAAACAGCAATAAAAGATCTCAATAACGGTGTAATGTTTTTTATATTTTTATATACTGAAATATATCTGGATATATCTAGATATTCAGTCAAAGTACCATACGAAAATTACTGAATAAGAGAAACCAGTGCCCGTTAAAGTTTACCAGCTTTTTATACACTTATTTTATCATCTATAAATAATTATAACATTTAAAATCTGCTGTCTCAATCAGCAAGTACAAAATCCAGCTGTCGGTCCTGTAAACTGACTCTATCAACGGTTACCTCAACTTGATCTCCCAGCCGGTACATATTCCCGGTACGTTCACCTATAAGAGCATAATGATCTTCATCAAAATAATAATAATCATCAGTTAAGTTTTCTACATGAACCAGGCCCTCCACCAGATTTTCTAACTCAACAAAAAATCCAAAACCATTAACTCCACTGATAATACCGGAAAAATCCTCTCCAATCTTATCCTGCATATATTCAATTTTTTTCAGATCAACTGAATCCCTCTCAGCTTCCATAGCTTTTCTTTCCTGCAGAGAACTGTGATCTGAAACACCGGGCAGCATATTTCTTAATTCTTCCCTGCGCCCCTTAGATATATAACCGTCTGTGATTACTTCTTTCAAAATACGGTGTACCATAAGATCGGGATATCTCCGAATTGGAGAAGTAAAATGGGTATAAAAATCAAGACCCAGTCCAAAATGACCGATATTAGAAGGAGAATAAACCGCTTTTTTCATACTTTTCAGTAAAACAGTGGATATAATTCTTTCCTCTGGTTTCCCTTTAACTTCACGTAAAATCTTCTGTAAGGATAAAGGGTGAACCTCATTTTTTATACCTTTAATATGATATCCAAAATTGTGGATAAACTGATTAAAGGAGACCATAGCATCTGTATCAGGACTATCATGTACCCGGTATATAAAGGGAATATCCCGCCAGTGAATATCTTCGGCCACAACTCTATTGGCAGCTATCATAAACTCTTCAATAAGCTGTTCCGGAATTCCGTGAGTCCGTTTATCCAAACTCAAAGGAGAGCCATTTTCATCAAGGGTGACTTCAACTTCCGGAAAATCAAAGTTAATACTTCCCTCCGCAAATCTCTGTTCCCGAAGTTCTTTTCTTAATTTATTCATCAGCTCCAGTTCCCGAACAAAATTACTGTACCTGTCTCGAACTTCCTGATCCTCTGCAGTTAAAATATCACGCACTTCATCATAGGTCAGCCGGTAATTACTTTCAATAACACTCTGGCAAATTTCGTAATCTGTCATTTCCAGGGGATTAAGATTAAAATCCATAAAAACTGACACAGTAAGTCTTTTAACATTCGGCTTTAAACTACAGATACCATTGGAAAGTTTTTCCGGCAGCATAGGTATCACTCTGTCAACAAGATATATACTGGTCCCCCGACTCCGGGCCTCAGTATCCAGAGCAGAATCTTCTTTAACATAATGACTGACATCAGCTATATGCACACCAAGACGAAGTTTATCTTCAGCTAACTTTTCAATTGAAACTGCATCATCAAAATCCTTTGCATCCGCTCCATCGATGGTAACCAAAGGAAGATCGGTTAAATCTTTTCTGGCCTGTATTTCATCTTTTTTGATTTCTTCAGAAATATTTGCTGTCTCTTCTAAAACTTTTCCCGAAAATTTCCGGGGTAGATCCAGCTGACGAATAATAGCTTCAATATCCACTCCCGGATCTCCCTGATCACCCAATACTTCAATTATTTCCCCTTCCGGGTTTCTGTTATCATGGGGCCAGTAATCAATTCTCACCACTACTTTTTGATTATTTCGGGCACCACCCATTTTTTCGGGAGCAACAAATACATCACTGTATATTCTTTTATTATCGGGAATAACAAAACCAAAAGAGCCCCTGTGGTCAAGGTTACCAACTACAGTTTTATTGGCCCTCTCTAAAACCTCGACAACTTCTCCTGCCTGCCTCTGCCCGGAAGAAGATGTCAGCAGGCGGACAAAAACTTTATCATTATGCATGGCTCCATTCACATTTTCCAGACTGATATAAACATCCTCCTGTTCAGGATCATCCGGCAGTAGAAAGGCAAAACCCCGGGGGTTTCTTTCAATATAACCGGTTATTATATTAAACCTTTCAGGGATACCATAATTTCCTTTCTTATTCTGATACAATTTACCTTCTTCTACCAGTTGATCTAACAGTTCACGAAAGTGTTTTCGACCCTGATATTCAATTACCATTTCTTCACAGAGCTCATCAAAGCTCATAGGCTTACTGGCTTTTTCACTCATATATTCCATTATTTTTTCTCGGGCACTCATTTTTATCCTTCTCCTATATAAAGCAGGTTATAAATTCATCTGCAGTGTATTACTGCTGCTCTCCTTAAAGCTCAAGCTCTTCAGAAATTGATTTCATACCTTCCAGAGCCAGACCGATAAATTCCTCCAGTTCAAGTCCCATATCTTCACAGCTGGCAATTACATCACGGTCCGCACCGCGGGCAAAAGAGGTTTCACCAAATCGATTCAACACAAACTCTGTATCCACTGCATCAAGTTCTTTTTCCGGGTGTACCAGAGCACTGGCTACAATTAAACCGGTCAGTGGATCTACAGCATAGAGAGCTTTTTCCAGTAGATTTTTTCTTTCCAGACCATGCTCATGGTTGTGAACCTTAACCGCCCGCACAATGTCCTCTTCCAGACCCTTCCGGGCCAGAATTTCTGCTCCCACCAGGCTGTGTTTTTCCGGATTATCTTTAGTCTCTTCATAATCAATATCGTGCAGCAGACCCGCCAGACACCACTTTTCTTTATCAGCTTCAAAATGTTCTGCCAGGCGACCCATAACTGCTTCAACAGCCAGACAGTGTTTGAATAAGTTTTCCTCATCAATATTGTCTTTAACAAGTTTCAGAGCTTCACTTCTGTTCATAAAAATTTCCTCCTTTTGTCAGATGATTAGTGTTATACAAAAAGAGCCTGATTATAATCTGTCCGAACGTTTCCCGGAAACAGGAAAAATAATCAGGCCCAGTAATTACTTTACACAACAACATCTTAAAATTTAACCTCAGTTTAACCCTGAATAAAATTAAATTTATTTCTATATTAACAATGAAACCAGCTTTTTTATATAAATAGTGGAGCAAATACTAGAGCAACAATAGTCAGCAGCTTGATTAAAATATTCAGAGAAGGGCCAGAAGTATCTTTAAAGGGGTCACCAACAGTATCCCCCACAATCGATGCAGAGTGGGTATCAGTTCCTTTTCCTCCCAGATTCCCTTCTTCAATATGCTTTTTAGCATTATCCCAGGCCCCACCGGCATTGGCCATCATAATCGCCATCAGCACACCGGCTGCCAGTGCTCCGGCCAGCAGGCCTCCCAGGGCCTGAACATCCCACAGACCAATAACAATCGGAGCTAAAACAGCCAGCAAGCCAGGAGTCACCATTTCTTTAAGGGCAGCTTTGGTACTAATATTAATACAGCGCTGATAATCGGGCTCTCCATCTCCATCAAGAATACCGGGTATCTCTTCAAACTGACGCCGAACTTCTTCAATCATCTGAAAAGCAGCCCGACCCACTGCCGACATGGTCATAGAAGAAAAAAGGAAGGGCAGCATGGCTCCCAGAAATAATCCAATTATTACCTGAGGTTCTGTGAGGCTGATAACCGTCAGATTAACCGCTTCCGAAAAAGCAGCAAACAAAGAAAGTGCGGTCAGAGCAGCAGAACCAATGGCAAAACCTTTACCTATGGCAGCAGTTGTATTTCCCACCGCATCAAGTTTATCGGTAATATCCCTGACTTCTGAATCAAGCTCAGCCATCTCGGCAATACCACCTGCATTATCAGAAATGGGCCCAAAAGCATCAATTGAAAGAGATATACCTGTGGTAGAAAGCATACCCACAGCGGCCATAGCAATCCCATACAGACCGGACATATTAAAAGCAATATATATAGCCGCAGTAATAACTAAAATAGGAATCAAAGTACTCTTCATTCCTACAGCAAGACCACTGATAATATTGGGGCCGGCACCACTCTGTGACTGTTCGGCAATATGCTTAACAGGACCAAATTTATCAGAAGTATAGTATTCTGTAATTTTTCCAATAATTAAACCTGCCAGCACACCGGCCGCTACAGCGGCAAATATCCCCCAGGCTCCTTCTGTTAATAAAACTATAAGCAGTGCAACCCCGGCTAATGTAAAAATACTGCTCATCATAAGACCGCGCTCCAGAGCCTTGGCCGGATCATCACTATCAGTTTTAACAAAACGGGTTCCCAGCAGAGAAGCTATAACACCCACTGCTGCCACCAGCATCGGCAGAATTACATAATTTTCAGTTGCCACTCCATTAAAATAAACTGCGGCTGATGAGCCCAGAGCCATAGCAGCTATTAGAGAACCGACAAATGATTCAAAAAGATCAGCCCCCATACCGGCCACATCACCCACATTGTCTCCTACATTATCTGCAATTACAGCAGGATTACGGGGATCATCTTCTGGAATTCCGGCTTCAACTTTTCCAACCAGATCGGCTCCTACATCAGCGGCTTTAGTATATATTCCGCCTCCCACCCGTGCAAAAAGAGCTATAGAACTTGCTCCAAAAGCAAAACCCTGTATATACTGTATATTTTGATGAAACGGTATGTATAAAATTCCTACTCCCAGGGTCACCAGGCCAGCTACAGACATACCCATAACAGAACCACCGGAAAATGCTATATCAAGGGCAGAATTCAAACCCGTACGGGCTGCCTGAGTTGTAGGAGCATTTGCCTGAGTAGCAATCTGCATACCAATAAATCCGGCCAGACCCGAAAAAAGAGCTCCGGTAACAAAAGAAAGAGCTGTCTGCCATCCCAGTTCACCGGTTAAAGCCATAACTGCTGCCACAATTATTACAAATATGGAAAGCATCTTATATTCTGTCCTGAGGAAAGCCATAGCCCCTTTATTTATTGAATCAGAAAGTTAACCCATATGTGGAGTTCCCCGATCCGCTCTTTTCACTTTTTTAGCCATGATAAAGGCATAAATTAAGGCTATAACTCCCATTACAGGGGTTATATAATTCATTATTTATTTCCTCCTTTGTCCTTGTGTGATTTTTGCATAAAATATTACCTCGCCCTCCTGAGAGGGCGGGGTTAAACGAGCTCATATAATGAAATATTCCACTATTTTCTTTCTTAATTATATATTTATTTTCCTTTTATAATTTAAATTTCAGAATCAACAGGCTTAAAAAAGAGCCAGTAATACAGAGGTAACCATAAAAACAACAGCAATAATAGCTGTCAATTTGCTCAGCTTTGCATCCCACCCTTTTGCTTTACCAAAAAACTGAGAGGCCCCTCCGTCAATAGTACCCGACAAACCGGCACTTTTCCCGGACTGGAGCAAAATACAAACTATAAGTCCGATTGAAACTAATACATGAAAAAATGTTAAGGCCTGCACCTCTTTTCACCCCCACAAGACGTAATTATAATCCACTTAACTGTAATAATATTTACTCTCTAAAAATTGGCTGTCTATATTTTAACATACACCACTGTAAAATACAACTCAGAAAAATATATCAGGAAAATTTATATAAATCAAGACCTACTGCCGGATTATAATCCCGGTCCAGCTCTCCATCAATTTCTGTAACAGTCAGTTCACAGGTTCCACTGACCACAGCCCGGTCCAGGTGACCACCATACATATTATATTCGTCATCAGCAACACTAATATGCAGATGCAGATAGGGTTTATCATCTTTAGCGGGAAATATTACCTTTCAGACTGGTAATCTCATGAGCCCCCGTAAGAGTATGAGAACTGTACTTTTTGGTTTCCGGGAAAAAATGACCAATTTTAATCTCATCGGCGGCTCCAATTCCTTCCACCTGAGCCAGCTGGATACCGGTCTGGCGGATAAAATCTTTAAGTGAACTCACTACCTCTTCACCCCGATCTATCCTGACCACATACCGGCTGTCAAATTTTTTATATTCCATATCCCGTCTCCCCTCCTGTCCCAGCAGTTCAGAAATTTATGATGTTATGTGATAGAGCCTGTTCAGCCGTGGTTAAAAATGGTATCTGCTAAACAGGCAGCTAAACAGGCTCGATTAAAATCTAAAATTTAAAAATCAACATAAATTACAGGGTAAACATTATTTTCTGTCAGTTTATCATCCTTGTTTTTAGAGATTATAAAAAGCATCCATTCCAGCGTATTCGGCGGTTTGCCCCAGTATCTCTTCAATTCTCAGCAGCTGATTATATTTAGCCACCCTCTCAGAACGGCAGGGGGCCCCGGTTTTAATCTGACCGGTATTCAAAGCCACTACCAGATCAGAAATGGTTACATCTTCAGTCTCCCCGGAACGGTGAGATACAACTGCCGTAAAACCTGCTTTTTTAGCCATTTCAATTGTATTTAATGTTTCTGTAAGAGTTCCAATCTGATTAACTTTAATTAAAATAGAATTGCTGCTTTCTTCTTCAATACCCCGGGATAGCCGCTCTGGATTTGTTACATATAAATCATCTCCAACAATCTGTATCTTATCTCCCAGGCGTTCATTCATCTGGGCCCATCCCGACCAGTCATCTTCATCCAGGCCATCTTCAATTGAGATAATAGGATACTTTTCAACCAGTTCTTCATACATGGAGACCATTTCATCGGCGGTTTTTTCTACCCCTTCTCCGGACAGAACATAAGTACCATCTTCGTAAAGTTCTGTAGCTGCGGTATCCAGGGCCAGCATAATATCTTCCCGGGGCTTATAACCTGCTTTTTGGACAGCTTCAATAATAACTTCCAGTGCTTCTTCATTGGAGTCTAGATCAGGGGCAAATCCACCCTCATCCCCCACACCTGTTCCCAGATTTCGTGCTCTCAGAACAGATTTCAGATTATGATATACTTCAGCTCCCATCTGCATAGCCTCTGAAAAACTTTCAGCACCGGTCGGCATAATCATAAATTCCTGAATATCTACATTGTTATCAGCATGTTCTCCCCCATTTAAAATATTCATCATGGGCACAGGGAGGAGTTTGGCATTCACACCACCCAGATGATTGAAGAGATAATTTCTTGAAGAGGCAGCAGCTGCTTTGGCCACAGCCAGTGAAACACCAAGAATGGCATTGGCCCCCAGTTTACCTTTATTATCAGTACCATCCAGCTCCAGCATTAAGCTGTCTATGGCAACCTGATCCCGGGCATCAAAACCGACTATTTCTGGACCAATAATACTATTAATGTTATCCACAGCAGCCTGTACTCCTTTTCCCAGATACCGCCCGGCATCATCATCTCTTAATTCTACTGCCTCATGCTGTCCGGTCGATGCTCCTGAAGGGACTGCTGCCCGGTCCAGGGTTCCATCTTCCAGAATAACATCTACTTCCACAGTAGGATTCCCCCGGGAATCAATAATCTCTCTACCCACTACATCAACAATTGTACTGTCACTCATGTTTTTCCCTCCTGCAAAATTTAATAATTTACATTTTTTTCAAATCATATTCCAGCCCTAATTAACTACAATTTTTAAAATAAACTCATTTCAGCAGAGACTTCCCGGTCATTTCTTCTGATTTATCCAGTCCCAGAATATCAAGCATGGTGGGGGCAATATCGGCCAGAATACCTGAGGATATATCAGCTTCCCCGGGCCCACCTATATAAACTAAAGGTACCGGGTTGCTGGTGTGAGCGGTATGGGGCTCCCCCTTATTGTCAGTCATCTGTTCACTGTTGCCATGATCTGCTGTCAGCAGAACCTGGCCTTCTTTTTCTAAAATAGCATCAACAACCCGCCCCACACATTCATCTACTGCCTCCACAGCACTAACAGCGGCATCAAAAAATCCGGTATGACCTACCATATCACAGTTAGCAAAATTAAGTATTATAACATCATACTGTTCACTGTTAATCCTGCTGATTACTTCCTCAGTAACTTCATAGGCACTCATTTCCGGTTTTAAATCATAGGTCGCCACCTGTGGTGAAGAAATAAGTTTCCTTTCTTCCCCGGGAAATTCTTTTTCTTCTCCTCCATTAAAGAAAAACGTTACATGGGCATATTTTTCTGTCTCCGCTATTCTAAGCTGTTTTAAGCCCGCCTCACTTAGCACCTGGGCCAGGATATTGGATACTTCCATCTGGGGAAAAGCAATCGGAAGCCCAAACTCCTCATCATACTCAGTCATACAGACATAATAAAGATCCTCAGGATGTTCAGAGGGGAGTTCAAACTCATCAAACTCCTTTATTCCCAGAGCCCGGGTAATCTGTCGGGCCCGATCAGCCCTGAAATTAAAGAAAATAAAAGAATCATGGTCCTGCACAACAGACACCGGTTCATCCTCTTCCCTGATAACTGTGGGCAAAACAAATTCATCATTGGTATCCCGCTCATAGGATTGTTTTACCGCAGTAACGGGATCAGGAGCCGTCTCACCCTCACCGAGGACCAGAGCCCGATAAGCTTTTTCAGTGCGATCCCAGCGGTTATCACGATCCATACTGTAATAACGTCCACTGATGGTAGCAATTTTACCAATACCAATTTTTTCTATTTTATCTTGCAGCTGTTTAACATAATCCACAGCACTGCGGGGGGGAGTGTCCCGGCCATCAAGAATAGCATGGATATAAACTTCCTTCAGATCTGCTTTTTCTGCCATCTCCAGTAAACCATAAAGATGATTAATGTGACTGTGGACTCCCCCATCAGAAAGCAGTCCCATAAGGTGTAGTGAACTATTATGTTTCTTTACTTCCTTAATAGCCTGCTGAAGTATTTCATTTTCCAGCAGTTCATCATTTTCAACAGCTTTGTTAATCCTTGTATACTCCTGGTAAACTACCCGGCCGGCCCCCAGATTAAGATGTCCCACCTCTGAATTACCCATCTGACCCGGAGGCAGACCAACAGCCTCACCTGAGGCCTGAAGCTCTGCTGTGGGATGTTTTTCTATAAATTGATCATAATTAGGGGTGTCTGCAGCATAAACTGCATTTCCTTCCTTTTTTTCCGATAAACCAAATCCATCCATAATCACCAGAGCCAGTACTTGTGGTGTATCCATAACTGCCGCCTCCTTCATATTCTGTCCGATAATTAACAAAATGACTATACATATTTTATCTTATATATTAAAGCATATCAGCTGTCCTGTTAACAATTTGGGCAAAGGAGTCGGCCTTCAGACTTGCTCCCCCAACCAGAGCACCATCAATATCCTGCTGCTGCATAAATTCTTCAATATTATGAGGCTTTACACTGCCTCCATACTGAATTCTTACCTCATCAGCAGCTGGCCCATATTCGTTACGCATAATATTCCTGATATGAGCGATAACGTCACCGGCCTGGGCTGCAGTGGCCGATTCTCCGGTCCCAATAGCCCAGATCGGCTCATAAGCAATTACAATATTACCCACCTGATCCTCTGTTAAACCGGTCAGGGCAGCTCTAACCTGAAGTTCTGTTTTAACTTCGGTTTCCCCTTTTTGTCGCTCCTCAATAGTTTCACCAACACAGACAATAGGTTTTAGATTATATTTGAAGGCCGCTCTAACTTTTTTGTTTACAGCAAGGTCAGTTTCTCCATAATACTCTCTTCGTTCGGAGTGGCCTATAATTACATAATCGGTATTTATTTCTTTAAGCATGGGGCCCGATATTTCACCGGTAAAAGCTCCACTTTCTTCAAAATGCATGTTCTGAGCCCCTACCTTAATATAACTTCCTTCAGCAGCCTGTATAACAGGAATCAGATTAAGAGCCGGGGGGCAAACTCCGACTTCAACCTGTTCCTGATCCGGCAGACGGTCTTTAAGACCATCAACCAGCTTAACTGCTTCAGAAACTGTCTTATTCATTTTCCAGTTACCAGCAATAAAAGGCTGTCTCAATTTAATCCCCCCTGAGTATGAGTATAGTCAATATTAAACATTATCAAGAGCTTCAACAGCCGGCAGTGATTTTCCTTCAAAGAAAGTAAGAGTTGCTCCACCTCCGGTTGAAATATGATCCATCTGCCGGGCATAACCGGCCTTCCGGACAGCAGAAGCAGACTCACCCCCGCCAATAACAGAATGGGCCTCACTCTCGGCTACAGCTTTTGCTATTTCATTGGTACCTACGGCAAACTTATCAAATTCAAATACTCCCATTGGTCCATTCCAGATAATTGTTTTCATTTGTTTAATTATTTCTTTATACTTTTTTAAGGAACGGGGACCATCGGCATCCAGCACCTGCCAGTCTTCGGGGATACTGTCAATAGGAACCGTTCGGCTTTCAGCATCAGCGGCAAAGCGATCAGCTACCACTACATCTTCCGGCAGTATAAGCTCCACATTTTGATTTTTGGCCTCAGCAACAAGTTCCCGGGCCAGATCAAGTTTATCTCTTTCGGCCAGGGATTCTCCTATTTCATATCCCTGGGCCGCAATAAAAGTATTGGCAATTCCGCCCCCTACAATCAGATAATCTATTTTGTTATACAGATTACGGATAACTTCCAGTTTATCAGAAACTTTTGCGCCTCCCATAATTGCCAGAAAGGGATGTTCGGGATTTTCCATTACCTCTCCCAGAGCATTTAACTCCCTCTGCAGCAAAAAACCGGCCACTGAGGGTAAATACCGGGCTACACCAACAGTGGATGCATGAGCACGGTGGGCCGCACCAAAAGCGTCCATCACAAAGATGTCCGCCGGCTGGGCTAGTTTACCTGCAAAATCGGGATCATTGGCCTTTTCACCGGGATAAAAACGTGTATTTTCCAGCAGGAGAACCTCACCTGGAGCCATTTCACTAACTGCAAGGCCAACCTCCTCACCGATACAGTCATCAATTTTGGTAACTTCTTCTCCCAGCAAATCGGCAAGTTCAGATGCTACCGGATCCATGCGCAGTTCTTCAACAACTTCCCCCCCGGGCCGGCCCAGATGGGACATAAGAATAACTTTAGCATCATTATCCATTAAATACCGGATGGTGGGTTCTGCAGCCTCCAGCCGGTTGATATCAGTTACTTCTCCCCCATCAAGAGGGACATTAAAATCAACTCTTACCAAAACCTTCTTTCCCTCACAATCAATATCCTTGAGGACTTTCTTTTTCATTTTCTTATCACCTCTAAAATTATTCTTGGTATTCTATTTTTAAGCTCCTTCCCCGGTGCCTCTTAGATCCTCCGGGAAAGGAGCTCATATAAAAGAAATACTATTTTCTTTTAACCGAAAACTATCTGTTTACTATAACGACTTCCCTATCCGATTTTTGTCCCTAAAACCAATTTTTCCCTAAATGGAGTTAGAACCTGATTCCAGATCTAATCCGATCTGATAATTTACTGCATTTGATTTATTAATTCTGGATTAATATCCCAGTTTATCAACTTCCATTACCAGATCAATGACCCGGTTGGAATAACCCCACTCATTATCATACCAGCTGATAACTTTAACCTGATTATCAGCCACAACCATGGTGGAATCTCCATCAATCAGGGATGAATAATCACTGCCCAGAATATCCCGGGATACCAGCTGTTCTTCAGTATAACCCAGAATACCTTCCATATCTCCGGCAGCAGCATCGGCAAAAGCCTTATTTGCTTCTTCTTTGGTTACATCAGATTCCAGGGTAAATACTCCATCCACCAGGGCTCCATCAGGCACCGGTACTCTAACTGCCATTCCATCAATCTTACCTTCAAGTTCGGGCAGCACTTTTGTTGTAGCAATTGCTGCTCCAGTGGTAGTAGGAATCAAATTCTCTGCAGCTGCACGACCTCTTCTAATTTTAGAGGACGGCAGATCCAGAATAGCCTGACTTGAGGTATAAGCATGAACTGTAGTTATCAGGCCTTTAGCAATGCCAAACTCATCATTAAGTACCTTGGCCATAGGGGCCAGACAGTTTGTGGTACAGGAAGCATTTGATACTATCTTATCCTCTTTTTTCAGATCTGCATCATTAACTCCCAGTACAACCGTACAGTCAATTTCATCTTTGGCCGGTACTGT